>JAZUJJ010000088.1:0-13808 GCA_045642725.1 Acutalibacteraceae bacterium | reverse complement strand
GTGCCGGAGGCTGTTTTCTTTTTGTCCGAGCATCGAAGATGCGTCTGCTCATTGATTGAAAATCAATGATGTGTGAGGGGCTTGGGGGCTCTGCCCACAACAAGCATTTTGCAAAACCTATATAGGTTTGCCTTGCTTGCTATCAAACTCCCGCATAACCAATTTACACGGAGATTGCAGTCAGTCAACTGTGACCGCAAAAAACGTTCTGTTTGATTTGTATTGATATTTTAATTAAGATATGATATTATAATTAAATAAAAATTTGTCGAGGTGTTTGTATGCTTACCGGAGAACTCAGAAATAAAGTTGATTCAATTTGGGATACAATATGGACTGGCGGGATAACAAGTCCGATAACCGTACTTGAGCAGGTTACATATCTTATGTTTATGAAGCTGCTTGACGATAATCAGCTCAAGCAGGAAGCGACTGCAAATGCACTCGGCCTGAAGCTGAATAAAAAAGTTTTCGGCGACGGAATCTGCGTAATCAGCGAGAATCCGAGAGTCGAAACCGAATACAGCAACCTTCGTTGGAGCGTGTTCCATAACTTTGAACCCGGTGCAATGCTCACCAATATTCAGAATTATGTTTTCCCGTTCATCAAGCAAATCGGCGAGGGAAAAGATACAGCTTTCAGCCGATATATGAAAGACACTGTTTTCCTTATTCCGACTGCAAAAGTGTTAGCAAAGGTTGTTGACGGAATTGATGCTCTTGATATGAATAACAAGGACATCATGGGCGATGTTTATGAGTATCTTCTCGGTAAAATTGCGGCTGCCGGTGAGAACGGTCAGTTCAGAACTCCCCGTCATATTATCCGTATGATGGTTGAACTGATGAAGCCGACAATGGAAGATAAAATACTTGACCCTGCAATGGGCAGTGCGGGATTCTTGCTTGAATGTGCAAGCTATGTCAGCAGAAATCAAAGCTCGGAGCTGATGAAAAAAGATGCGCAGGAATATTATAAATCATCAATGTTTTCAGGCTTCGATACCGACCAATCCATGCTCCGTATCGGTGCAATGAACATGATGCTTCACGGAGTTGAGAACCCTAACATCAAATATCAGGATTCGCTTTCCGGCGATAATGAAGCGAGAGATTGTTATACTCTCTGCCTTGCAAACCCGCCTTTCACGGGCAGCGTTTTCCAAGAAGAAATCAGCAAGGATTTGCTTGCTCTTTGCAAAACAAGAAAAACAGAATTACTTTTCCTTGCTTTGTTCCTTAAATCTTTGAAGGTCGGTGGCAGATGTGCTTCCATTGTTCCCGATGGTGTTTTGTTCGGATCGTCTTCCGCTCACAAATCCATTCGCAAAGAGCTTGTTGAAAATCAAAAACTTACTGCCGTTATTTCTATGCCCAGCGGCGTATTCAAACCCTACGCAGGAGTTTCAACCGCTATTCTTATCTTCACAAAAACCAATGCCGGCGGAACCGATAAGGTTTGGTTTTATGATATGAAAGCCGACGGTTATTCACTTGACGATAAACGCTCACCTATTGAGCAGAATGATATTCCCGATATTATTGCAAGGTTTAATAATCTTGAAGCCGAGGCAAGCAGAGAACGCACGGAGCAGAGCTTCTTTGTCGATAAGCAGGAGATTGTTGATAACGATTATGACCTTTCAATCAACAAATATAAAAAGACGGAATATGTTCCTGTTGAATATCCTTCCACCATTGAAATAATGGCAACGCTTGACGAGCTTGAAATGGAAATCGGAAAAGAAATGGAAGCTCTGAAGGGTTTGCTCGGTATCTGAACCGATAAGCATAAATTAAGGCGAAAACGAGGATTGATTATATGAAAAAAGATCCGTTTGAAGAATATATTAGACACAAAGAACCGGGAAAAGCCGAAAAAGGTTATGCATGGCAAACGGCAATAGGCTTGCAGGCGGTTGACGGAATAAAAACATCCGAGTATCTGACCGAAACAGCTATTCGTAATATTGAGGGCGAGATTGATTTTGAACAGGCTCAGCAGTTGCTTGACAGCTATTACCGTGAAAATGCCGTTCATTCACCCGACGACAGAACGGAAGAAGCCGATAAGGTTTCAGCCCGCATTGCTCAGCTCCTTTCAGAAAAAGCCTTCACATTTTCTCCCGGTGAATATATCGGTATTCACTCAAGGTTGTTCAGCGGAATATATAAACACGCAGGAAAAATCAGAGATTATAACATTTCAAAAAAAGAATGGGTGCTTGACGGTAAATCCGTGCTTTACGGAAATGCATTTGAGCTGAAAGCGGCACTTGATTATGATTTCAATGAGGAAAGGCAGTTCAGCTACAAAGGGCTTTCTGAAAATGAAGTAATAAAACATCTTGCCGTTTTCATTTCACGCCTGTGGCAGATTCATGCCTTTGGTGAAGGCAATACACGAACAACGGCTGTTTTCTTTATCAAATATCTGCGTTACCTCGGCTTTGAAGCAACAAACGATATTTTTGCAGAAAATGCATGGTATTTCAGGAATGCACTTGTTCGTGCAAATTATAACGATATTAAAGCGGGAATACACGAAACCACCGAGTATCTTGAGGTTTTTCTTCGCAATCTGCTTCTGAATGAAAATAATGAGCTGCATAACCGCAGTATGCACATCAGCGGCACATTTGATTCTGTTCAGGATATTGATGATAAAAAACAGGATATTGAAGCTGAAAAACAGGACATTGAGATTAGAAAACAGAACATTGGTCTTTCAACACATCAGAAAAAGCAGCTTGAAAAACTTGTTGAGGCCTTTGGAAAAGATACTGTTTTCGGCAGAAGCGAAGTTATGAATGTGCTGAATCTGACCGCTTCACCCGCTTCTGCATTTCTTAAAAAAATGCTTGAATCAGGCAGAATTGAAGCGGTATCCGGTTACGGAAAAGGAAAATACAGAATCAAATAAATTTGGATTTGTAGGGATGAATAGATGAATACAGATTGGAAATATGAAAAAATAGGCAATGTGTGTATTGTCGAGCGAGGAGGTTCGCCTCGACCGATAGACCAGTATATTACTGATGATGAGAGCGGTATAAACTGGATTAAGATTGGCGATACAACGGAGTCTATGTTTATCACTGAAACAGCACAAAAAATTAAACCGGAAGGTATGAAAAAATCTCGATATGTTCAACCTGGTGATTTTTTACTATCTAACTCAATGAGTTTTGGTAGACCATATATTTTGAAAATAGATGGTTGTATTCATGACGGATGGCTTGTATTAAGAGATGAAAAAGCGCTGTTTGATAAAAGGTTTTTATATTACTATCTCAGCTCTAAAGCTACTTATCAAAAGTTCAAGTCTATGGCTGTTGGAGGGGTTGTTAATAATCTTAATAGTGAAATGGTCAGAAAAGTTGAAGTACCAATTCCGTCTAAGGAGGAACAGCAAGGCATTGCAGACCTATTAGATAGGTTAATCCATGTGATTTCATTGCGACAACAAGAACTCCAAAAACTTGATGATCTCATCAAAGCCCGATTTGTCGAGATGTTTGGTGATATAAACACCAACGATAAAGGTTGGGATGTTCAGTCACTTGGCGAACTTTGCACTATTGTGAGAGGGGGTTCTCCAAGACCGATTGAACAATTCCTTGGTGGGGATGTTCCGTGGATAAAAATTGGAGATGCCACAGATGGTGAAAACATTTATTTAAACTCCACAAAGGAGCATATTATTCAAGAAGGTGTAAAGAAGAGCCGCCTGGTTAAAGCCGGCAGTTTGATTTTTGCGAATTGTGGTGTTTCGTTAGGATTTGCGAGAATTATTACATTCGACGGCTGTATTCACGATGGTTGGCTTGCTATGGAAGATATAAACGAAAAACTGGATAAAGTCTTTTTGTTGCAAGCATTAAATCAGATGACAGACCATTTTAGGTCGATTGCTCCCGCTGGAACACAGCCTAACTTGAATACTGCTATTATGAAGGCATACAAGCAGGTACTGCCACCAATTGAAATGCAGAGAGAATATATTGATTTCTGTAAACAACTCGACAAATCAAAGGTTGTAGTGCAGAAAGCACTTGATGAGGCACAATTATTATTTGATAGTTTAATGCAGCAGTATTTCGGATAATCTGTTATTATTCCATTGTATAATCTTTTGAAATGAGGTATTGCAATGGAAAACATTATTTACGAAATTCTCAACGAAATGGCGGATTATCTTAATATCGACCAACAGAAAAAACTTCAGCAGGTGCTTGTAAAAAAACTTGCCGACAACAAGCCTGCCCACGAAACAGTTTCAAACGGTCAGTATCGTCAGATGTTTCTTGATGCCAAGAAAATTGAGGGCTGTTCCGCAAGAACAATACAGTATTATGATTCAACGCTTGCCGCCTTTTTCTGTGAGGTAACAGATCCGGTCAGGCGAATATCAACTGACAGAATTCGAAGTTATCTTGCCGATTATCAGGGTAAAAATAATTGCAGCAATTCGACAGTTGATAATATTCGCCGCAATCTTTCAAGTTTCTTTTCGTGGCTTGAGGAAGAAGACCATATTCTGAAAAGCCCCATGCGTCGAATACATAAAATCAAAACCAAAAAGCAGGTCAAAGAAGTTATTTCCGATGAAATGATTGAATTGCTCCGTGACAGCTGCCGATGTTCCCGTGACCTTGCCATTGTTGATTTGCTCTATTCAACCGGCATCCGTGTCGGCGAGCTGGTTAACCTGAATATTTCCGATGTTAATTTTGAGGAACGGGAATGTGTTGTTTTCGGCAAAGGAGATAAGGAACGCAGGGTATATTTTGATGCAAAGGCGAAACTGCACCTGCAAAATTATCTTGATGAAAGAACAGACGATAATCCGGCGCTGTTTGTTACGCTTGATGCTCCGTTTGACCGCTTGAGAATAAGCGGTGTAGAAATAAGAGTCAGAGAGCTTGGCAGACAACTGAATATGGATAAAATTCATCCCCATAAATTCAGAAGAACAATGGCAACAAGGGCGATTGATAAGGGAATGCCCATTGAGCAGGTTCAAAAAATCCTCGGTCATTCACAAATCGACACCACAATGCAGTATGCTATTGTAAATCAGAATAATGTTAAATCCGCTCACAGAAAATTCATCGCCTGAGTCCAAACAATTTGGATTTGTAGGGATGATAAGATGAACTCATACAGAATGGTTGAGCTTGGAACATTGATTCATCAGGCAAAAGCGGTGCGGTGTGGAGATAATAATTATCCGGTGCTGTCTATGACAATGCATGATGGGTTGGTTTTCCAAGAGGAAAAGTTTAATAAGGTAATCGCCTCAAAAGATCACTCTGATTACAAGGTTGTATATCGAAACCAACTTGTTATTAGCTTTCCCATTGATGAAGGTGTACTTGCAGCTCAACGCATTACCGATGCCGGCATTGTAAGCCCTGCATATGGAATATGGGACATTGATGAAACAAAGATACTTCCAGAGTTTCTTGAGTATTCATTAAGATGCAGACGAGCATTGAGTTATTATAAAGCAAAACTTCGAGGTTCGACTGCACGACGTAGGAGCTTGCCAACTCCTACATTATTGGCGTTTACTATTCCGCTTCCTGCGATAGAAGAACAAATTAATATTCTGAATATAATACATCGTGCAAATAAATTGTGTTTGCTCAGACAAAAAGAACTTCAAACCCTTGATAACCTCATCAAAGCCCGATTTGTCGAGATGTTTGGTTTGCCTGTTTCAAATTCAAAATGTTGGAAAACCGAAAAGATGAGCAACATTGCTCCCGTTGTAAATTATACTGGTGGTTTTGAGAACAAGGTTTGGTTATTAAATCTTGATATGGTAGAAGCACAAACAGGAAAAATACTTGACTATTTGTATGTGCCAGAAGATGTAGTGGGTAGTTCAACTTGCACATTTGATACAAGCAATGTGTTGTATTCAAAATTACGACCTTATTTGAATAAAGTCGTAATTCCAGACAGATGTGGTTATGCAACATCTGAGCTGATACCATTACAGCCAGTTAGAAATCTGCTTAATCGAGAGTATCTTGCATATATGCTTCGTAGCGATGAATTTGTAAATATGATAAATGATAAAGTTGCCGGAGCTAAAATGCCCAGAGTATCAATGAGTGACTTCAGGAATTTTAATGTTCCTGTTCCGCCAATAGAGCAACAAGAACAGTTTGCGATTTTCGTCAAACAAATCGACAAATCAAAGTTGTTAAAACAAACCCGGAGGGATAAATATGACAATCGAAATATTGAAAGGTATGCTTGAATTAGCAGAAAACGCTCAGCCGACAGAAATTGCAAAAATCTGCCGGCAGGTACTGAATTCTGCTATCAATTATATATTTGAGCAGACAAATAAAAAGAAGCCTGAAATGGCTTCAATGCTTGAGCTTCTTGACAATTCAGTTGTTAAGGGGTTTATTGCCGATGCAGGTATTATTAATTCCCTCCACTATATCCGCATCCTCGGTGCCAATGCAGAACACGACAGAAAAGTTAAGAAAACAGAAGCGGAGCTTGCACTTGAAAACGCAAAATCGTTTGTTGCATTTCTGAGCTGTAAAGAGAGCGGCGACACATCCGGGTTTGTTGCCGAGCATTTCATCAGCGAAGCAATGACAAGAAAATTATATATAGACTTATACCTCAAAGAAGCCGGATGGGATGTGCTTGAGGTCGAAAATCAGATATTCCCCGGCAAAGCGGGAATAGAAATCAAGGTTGACGGTATGCCCAATGCTCAGGGTTTCGGCTTCTGCGATTATGTTCTTTACGGCGACAACGGTTTGCCGCTTGCCATTGTTGAGGCAAAAAAGACCTCTGTATCGCCCGTAAAAGGCAAACATCAGGTTGACCTTTACGGTGACTGTATGAAAGCAAAATATGGCTACAAGCCTATTTTATACTACACAAACGGTTATCAGACTTACATAATGGATGGCGTATATCCCGACAGACTTGTTTCGGGCTTCCATTCCAAAAACGAGCTTGCTCTGATGCTTCAGCAGAGAAACAAGGGCAAAATAACCGATTTGAAAGTGGACAAAGAAATTGCCGGCAGACATTATCAGCAGCAGGCAATCACAAATATCTGCGAAAAATTCAATAAGAATCACCGCAGGGGCTTAATAGTAATGGCAACCGGAACCGGCAAAACAAGAGTATCCATTGCCCTTGTTGAAATTCTTGCCCGTAACGGATGGGTCAAGAATGTTCTTTTCCTTGCGGACCGAACTTCTCTTGTAAGTCAGGCAAAGAAAAACTTTGCAAAGCTCTTGCCCAATATGAGTGTTTGTGAGCTTTCCGGCGGCGGAGAAAAAGACTTCAATGCCCGTCTGACTTTCTGCACATATCAGACGATGATAAATTACATAGATACCGACGAGAAAAAGTTTACCGTCGGCAGATTTGACCTTATTATCATTGATGAGGCTCATCGTTCTATTTTCAACAAATACGGAACCATTTTCAATTACTTTGATTCGCTGCTTGTCGGCCTTACCGCAACTCCAAAGGATGAGGTGGATGCAAATACCTACGGAATATTCGGCTGCGAATCCGGTGTTCCGAATTTTGATTATCCACTTGAGGAAGCAATAAAAGACCACTATCTTGTGCCTTACAAGGTAATTGGCCGCACTACATCACTTCTGAAAAACGGCATTATATACGATAACCTTTCTGATGATGAAAAGGCTCAGCTTGAAGCATATTATGAGTATCTTCAGGATGAAAATCCTGCGGGATTACTTGAACTGGATATTTCCAACAATAAGCTGTTCCGCAAAATCTATAACGAAGAAACCTGCAAGCAGGTGCTTGAAGACCTTATGGCAAACGGCATAAGAGTTGACCAGGGCGAAACACTCGGCAAGACGATTATCTTTGCGTTCAATCATCACCACGCCGAAATGGTTGTGGAATGCTTCCATAAGTTATATCCGGAATACGGCTCAAATTATTGTCAGCTCATTGATAATCAGGTCAGCTATGCTGATGATCTTATCCTTAAATTTGAGAATGACGATGAATTCAGAATTGCCGTTTCTGTTGATATGCTCGACACGGGTATAGATGTTCCTTCGGTTCTCAATCTTGTTTTCTTCAAATCTTTGCGTTCAAAGATAAAATTTGTTCAGATGATTGGCCGAGGCACAAGACTTTGCCCCGATTTGTTCGGGCCCGGTCAGGATAAAACGCATTTCCTTATTTTTGATTACTGCGGAAACTTTGAATACTTTGCACTTCATCCCGATGAGAGCAAAGGCAAAGAAATGATTTCTCTTTCTCAAAAGCTGTTTATGGTTCAGCTTGACCTGCTCTATGAATTGCAGGGGCTTAAATGGCAGCAGAATCATTTTGCCAAAGCATATTATGACAGCATAAAGAAAGAACTTATTGAAGAAGTTAAAAACATAAAGAATCACAGTGAGCGTATTCAGGTTCGCAACGCAATGGAATATGTGGATATGTTCAACGAGGACAGCAAATGGGTTAGTCTTTCGGCTCTTGATGTCAAGATAATGAAAGACTATCTGACAAGACTTGTTGACAGCGGTTTGAAGGGCGATCACCTTGCCGTTTCATTCGATATAAGGATGAAAGAGATTGAAATCGGCTTTGTTATTGGCGATATTATGTCAGCCTCAAGGCATATTCAGGTTGTCAGAAAATGCTGTGCATATCTGCTTGCTAAAAAAGCCTCTGTTCCGCAGGTTGTTGAAAAGGCAAATGAGCTTAAATTATTGGCTACGGAAGAATATTGGCTCTCTGCCGACCTTGAAAGCCTTGAAACAAAGAGAAAAGAACTCCGTGACATTATGAAATTCCTTGAGCACGATGTGCTGAAATGGATAAATGTCAATATCGGTGATGTCAGAGAAGACGGCGAAGGCGATGAGCCCGGAATAATAGACATCAGAACATACCGTGAAAAGGTTCTTGATTACCTTCTTGCTCATAAGGACAGCGAAACATTGAGAAAAATTCAGAACATTGAAAAAATTGATGTTGATGATCTGAAAGAGCTTGAACGCATCTTATGGGAAGAACTCGGCACAAAAGAGGACTTTGAGGGCGTTGCAGGAGATATGAGCCTTGCCGCATTTGTTCGCTCCATTATCGGACTTAACCAAGATGCAATCAACGAAAAATTCGGTGATTATCTTAACGGCAACAGCTTTAATTCTATGCAGCAGGAATACATAAAAACTATAATTGATTATGTAAGAGAAAACGGCGATATTACGAGTCAGGATTTAATTGAAACATCACCGTTTGACGATTATGACTTGCTGACGATGTTCGGTGAAAACATAGCGGCTATTATCGGAATTGTAAATACCCTGCATAACAGTATTGTAGCGGCGTAATAAATAATAATCGGTGGTGATAAGATGTCTGCTGATAAAAACCAAGGTTTACGAATTATAAAAATGCTTGAGCTGCTCCGCTCAGAAACAGATGACAATCATGTTCTGACAAGAAAACAGATTGAAGAAAAGCTGACCGAGTGCGGTCTTGTTGCGGAAAGAAGAACATTCTACCGTGATATAGAACTGCTTCGTTCTGCCGGCTTTGATATTGAACATAACTATGTCGGCCACGAATACGGCTTTTATCTTGTTGAGCAGCAGTTTTCTGTTGCCGAGCTCAAGCTGATTGTAGATGCTCTCCATGCCGCCAACTTCCTCACCGACAAGAAAACCGATGAGCTTGTTGATAAGGTTGCCAACATCGGCGGCAAGTTTAAGGCGGAAGATATTAAAGCGAGCAATATCCACTTTAATACCCGCAAACATTCAAATGAGGCAATATTAACCGTAATAGAACAGCTTACCGAGGCGATAAAACAGCATCGAAAAATCACCTGCAAGGTGTTTGACCTGAATGCAAAGGGTAAGCCTGTATATCGTCATCGTAAGAAAACTTATACTCTTGAGCCGCTCGCTCTGATACATAATGATGATAATTATTATCTTCTCTGCTATAACGAGGAAAGAGGCGTATATCCCCGCCGTATTGACCGTATGAACAGTGTGGATATTTCGTTTGAAAGCATAAGCAAAGAAGCACTGGCGAAGCTCACAGAAGCAGAAAAATATACCGACGGAGTATTCAGAATGTACGGCGGCAAAAAAGAAACTGTTACACTTGAATTTAAGGAAGAAGCTCTGAATTGTATTTTTGATCGCTTCGGAGAAAAGACAAAGATACTGCCGACAGACAGAGAGGGCATTTATCAGACTACCGTAAACATTGAAATAAGCCCGACATTTTGGGGCTGGTTCTTCCAATTTGTCGGTGAAATGATGATCGTATCACCGGAATCAGTTGCAAAAGAGTATAAAAAGCGTCTGAAAACGGGTAATAAAATCGTGTAAATCAAGGGAATCCGCCATTTGATATGTCACAAATGTGACTGCAAGACGGGTTCCCAAATTTTTTGTTGAAAATGTATTGACGAAGTTTTTAATAAGTGGTATATTGTATTCACAACTTGCAACGAGATGTTGCACAAGAATTTTGGAGGTAATATGAGACCTAGAAGTTCAGCTTTGAAAGAAAAAATACTTGCTTTCATCAATGACTTTTATCGGACAAACAATAGAACACCATCCTTTTTTGAAATCGGTGAGAATTTCAGTTTCAACAAAGCAACTGCTTACAGATATATTGTTGAGATGAACAGAGACGGACTTGTCTCCTATTCTAATGGAGTTCTTACCACTGATGTTATCAGCAAATGTACTTTGTCAAAAACAAGTGCTCCGATTATCGGTTCCATCGGGTGCGGAGATCCTACGCAAGAGGAAGAGAATATTGAAGAATATGTTAATCTTCCTGAGTCTGTTTTTGGAACTGGAAATTTCTATATTCTCCGAGCAAAAGGCGATTCTATGCTTGATGCCGGAATAGAACCCGGCGACCTTATTGTGATAGATAAGGATGCTCAACCAATTAACGGTGCTATCGTAGTTGCTCTGAATGACGATAACGAAAACACTCTAAAGCGTTTCGACGGCTTTGAAAACGGTAAAGCTGTTCTTTCATATATGAATGAAGCAACATATCCCGGTAAAAGAATACTCGTTGATTTTTTCACTTGCCAGGGTGTTGCAAAGCATATTATAAAATCTATATAGTTGCCATAACGAATGATATTGCTGTTAAATTGATAGATGAAAGCTGGTTTGAAGATGAATAACAGATTACATAGATGTTGTTTTGCAGGAGATAATCCCGCAAAGTTAGAATCAACCGAAGAGGCAATAAAAGCAAAGCTTCGTATTCAAATTCATAATTCAATAATTGACGGATACAAAACTTTTATTACCGGGATGGATCCTGGAGTCGACATTTGGGCTGCTGAAGTCGTTCTTGAAATGAAATCACGGTACGATGTAAAACTGATATGTGCAGTCCCCTATCCGGGATTTGGAAAGACAAAAGATTATCAAAGAAATCTCCATTATAAAAGAGTCATTGAACGAGCAGATTTAGTTCGGGAAATCAGCAATTCATGTAATGAGCTTTGTTTTCAGAAACGAAATCAATGGATGGCAGATCACTCTGCAAAACTAATTGCAGTATATAGCGGTTCACCGGATGACATAAAATCCACTATTGATTATGCAATTGAAAACAACGTAGATGTTAAACATATAAACTTAAGATAAGCACACAGGGAGATGATGTTTTTGAGAAAGATGATTAAATATTGTATGCTGTGTGGTTATAAGTTCAAAAAATACAGAAAAAGCGGCTTGTACTTCTGCCCCAAATGCAGAACGTTCCATACAACCACCAAGCAAAACTCTGATGGTGTAAGTTCAATTTATATTTCTCGCAAAAAACTGCAGAAAGCAAGTAACAGGCTTCAGAATATATAGGAAACAGAGGATTGGTTATGATTGAGATGAATAAGAATTTATATGATATAAAAGACAGACCAAATCAGATGGTATTTTGTGAATGCGGTGATATTGTGACTGTATATCTGAATGTAAACGGTGAAGGTAAAGCAAGATGTAAATGTAACTGTGATATTACTGTAGAAAGAAGACGAAGAAGCAGCAAGATTACTATTTTCCATGACACTTCCGGTTGCAGAAGTCATAAACATTCCGATATTAAAATTAATGAAAGGGCTGTTTAATTAACAAAATCTTTATATATGACAATGCTTTAAATCGAAGGGTGACTCACCTTATGAAGGACGGAGCAGGTAAATCCAAACACGAATTGCATTGCCGCCGATATGATTAGTACCGGACATACGCGGAAAACCTCAGTCGGCAGACCAAAACGAGTAACAACATATTTGTTGCTCTTGGTCTGTCGGCTGCTTTTTCTTTTTGATGAATAAATTGAGGGTAAACGAATGATTAAGATTTGTAACGATAAAGGAAGAATTATTTGTTTTGCTGATCCAGATACAGGACTAATTGAAAGAAGATCTGGAAATGAAACGCAAAGATTTCAATTGTTGCCTGGAACATCGTTTTATTATGAAAATGACGGGTATGTAACCATTGTTGAGTATAGAGGACCAAGTGATATGTATCATTATACTCAAAGGATTTAAAAGTTACTGATTTTACTTTACAATTGGGACTCCTCAGAACTTAGTTCTGCGAGCTGCTAGACGGCCAGGATGTGTTTTTAATCTCGTTTTTAACGGGATAATTGCACCCTGGTCGTCTTTTCTTTTATATCAGCACTCTCGGAAAAGAGAATGTTGATATAAGCGAAAAGCTTAAAAATCTATATCTTCATTGCTTGGAGATGGCCATACAAGCGGTGGGATTGCATAAGAGAAATCAAAAACGGTAAAGGTTTTTGAAAATCGAATGTATTCCGCCTTGCTTTGCTATGCCCATTTTTCACTTTAATCAAGGTTGACTTATATCCGATATTATTCTTCTTTGCTTTCCTGCCGCTATGTCTTAAAGCGGAAAGGAAACGTAATGAAAATCAAGTTTTGTACAAAAGAATTTTATTGTTTACTGAAAATCAGAGCTTATAAAAGCCGAAAACTCCTTGATATGCAAGGAATTTCGGCTCTGAAAATTTATGTAAAATTTTCATTTATAAGTGCAACAGTAATGATCACTTTAACAATTAAAATATTAATTGGAACTGTTAAGGAAAATAAAATATGGGAGGTGCTTCAATGAATTATTTTGAACGAAGAAATGAAATTCTTGAAGTGCTTTCCCAAAAAAGAAAAACTTCTATTGACTATTTATCAAAGCGATTTGGTGTAAGCAAAATTACTATCAGAAGAGATATTGATATTTTATCACTCGAATACCCTATTATGGCCGTTCAAGGTAAAAATGGCGGAATTTATGTCGAAGATGGTTGGAAATTAACTCGACAATATCTTAATACTAACCAAATTAGTGTTCTCAATAAGATAAAAAATAATCCTCGATGTTCCAAAGAAGATAAAGAACTTCTTGAATCTATAATAAATGATTTTTCTGCTCCCTGGATGAAATCGGGAAGCTGAAATATAAAACGCATCTTGAAAACTGAATAGTATCTTCCGACAACAACTATGTTTGCCGAGCCCAACCAAACGGAGCGCCACGACCTCTGACGAGCGAGCGAAAAATCCGTGATTGGAAAAGACAGATTGCAACTGTTTGGCAATGACAGCAGCATAGAGCTACTCCCCACCGGTGATGATCCGAGCGTGATAAAACCGTCGCAGGTCGTCAGGTGAGAGGCCCCGTAAGTGAATCGGGGGGTGAAAGTCCGAGCGTGTAACAGCATAACACGGAAGGGTCAAA
>JAZUJJ010000087.1:0-51736 GCA_045642725.1 Acutalibacteraceae bacterium | reverse complement strand
AAAATGCGGTTTTATATGTTTTGAAGAAATACCGAGTCCGTATGATAAAGGCGAAGTAATAAGGAAATACAAATTTGATAATAAATGATTTGTTTGGATGCTTTCGGAAAGGAGTAAATCATGATTAAATATCCTGAATATAACAGAAGCATACTGTCGGTTGCTTCATCGGTTTTAAATCATTTCGGCGTAAAGGACTGTCCACATAAGTCTTTACCCGAATTTGATAAACTGTTAAATAAAAACCATAAAAATGTTATTGTAATGCTGTTTGACGGCTTGGGCGTATCTGCAATAAACGAGCATTTATCTGAAAACGACTTTCTGAGAAAACATTTTGTCTGCCCGATTTCATCGGTTTATCCGTCAACCACCGTTGCCGCCACTACTGTAATTGAAAGTGGCTATTCACCTGTCGAAACCGCATGGCTCGGTTGGGACTTGTATTTTGATGAAATAGGCGAAAATGTTGCGGTATTCAGAAACACTCTGCAAAAGAACGGAGAACCTGCCGCAGATTATAACATTGCCGCAAAATATATACCGTATAAAAGCATTTTTCAAAGAATTAAAGAAGTTTGCGGTGAGAAAACTGCTTATTATGTTTCGCCTTTTTCGGAGCATAATGTTAAATCTGTTGATGACATATGTAAAACTGTTTGCAGTATTTCCGAAAGTAAAAAGCAAAAATATATTTATACATATTGGTATCAGCCCGATAAGGCAATGCACGATTTCGGAGTCAGCAGTCAGCAGGTGCACGAGCAAATCCTGATGATTAACAAAGAGGTTGAAACGCTTTGCGAAAGGTTACAGAATTCCGTTGTCATTATCACCGCCGACCACGGACTTATTGACGGCTCGAATGAATACCTTGAGGATTATCCGCAGCTTGAAGAAATGCTGAAAGTGCCGCCGTCAATAGAGCCAAGAGCATTAAGTTTATTTGTAAAAGATGGAAAGCAGGACGAATTCAAAGCGGAATTCAACCGGCTTTTTGGTGATTCATTCAGACTGATGACAAGGGAAGAAGTGTTCAACTCAAATCTATTGGGTTACGGTGAACCGCATAAAAAAACAAGCGATTTTGTCGGTGATTTTCTTGCCGTGGCAACGGGCGAAAAATCAATTTTCAATAAGCGTGAAGAGCGTGAATTTATCGGCGTTCACGCAGGACTGACCGAGGATGAAATGACCGTTCCGTTTATAGTGATCGAAAAGGAATAAGGAGAACTGCTTGAAGAAACGGGGCTCATTGCAGATGAAGTATCATTTTTTACGGTGATTTCGGGAGCGGAAGTACACTATACTTACCCTAACGGTGATGAGGTTTCAAATATAGAAATCGTGTATTTGTGCAATCATTTTCACGGTGAGATGAAAGCCCAACAGGAAGAATTTGAAGAACTGAAATTCTTTAAGCCTTCGGAAATTGATATAGATATGATTTCCCCGCCGTTAAGAACGGCAATTCAAAAATATATAATTAACGAAATGAGTTAATGAAAGCATAAATCAGAATGTTCTTCCTTCCCCCTCGGGAAATTCCCCTGTCAGGGGAAATGTCAGCGCAGCTGACAAAAGGGTAGCCGTCTGCGGCGAACAAAAGGTGGATTGCCGTAAGGCAAGACGGATGAGGGGAGGTTTGATGTGGTTTTAATGACACCTCATCCGCCTCGCAAGCTCGGCACCTTCTCCTCAAGGAGAAGGAAGAAAAGCAACTTAAAACTTCACGCTTAACACTTAAAACTATCAATCCGAAAACCGCACGAATAAAATACCCCATAATTCACGGAGGCTTTATAGTGAAAATTATTTTTGTCAGACACGGAAAAGATGCCGATGGATTTCGCGGCGGATGGAGTGATTTGGATTTAACGCCGGAAGGCAGAGCGCAGGCAAAGCTTCTTGCGGCTTATCTGAAAGAAAACAACCGTGAATATCGTATTGAGCATATCATTTCAAGCGATTTGCCGCGAGCAATGTCCACCGCACGGCTTATTGCCGACGAATTGAATTTGCCCGTTCAGGAGGAAACCGGGTTAAGAGAAATGAATAACGGCGATTTGGCGGGAATGCCGGATGATGAAGCTCTTGAGCGTTATCCGGGTCTGTTTTTCCGCTCACTGAAAATGAATGAGCCGTATCCCAACGGTGAAAGTCCGAACGACTTCTTTATGCGTGTCAAAAAGTGGTTTGATGAGTTTATTGCAGAATACAAAAATACAGATGAAAACATTCTTGCGGTAACACACGGCGGCGTGATAAATATTATTTATCATCTCGTAAAGGAAATTGAATGGAGTAATAAGAGCCCTGCTTTCAGAGCGGCGAATTGCAGCATTCATATTCTGAATACGGACACAATGAAGTTTGAGGCCGAAAATCTGACGGTTCATCTTGATGAATCAAACAAATAATGCTATACTGGCAAAAACATTTTTATATAGGTGAACGCTTATGAAAATAACATCTGATTTTCCCGGCGGAAACATAATATACAAAGGTACCGACAAAAAAGACGGTATTACGGAGGTCTGTCTTGAGCAGGATATCCGCGACACCGAGGGTTGGTGGTTTTACTGGAATTTCAGGGTTGACGAGCCGCCGGAGAGAAAGATAAGATTCTGTTTTCAGAATAAAGAAGTGGTCTGCCCTTACGGTGCGGCCGTGAGCGAAAACGGCATTGACTGGCAGTTTGACACAAGCACTTACGAGGATGGCACTCATTTTTCATACACCTTTGACGGCAGCGGAAAAAGCAGATATTTTGCCTTTTCCCTGCCTTATCAGCTTTCACATTTTGAGAGCTTTTACGCCTCAATTTCAGCGAAAGCCGAAAAGAAAACTCTTGCTGTCAGTGAAAAGGGCAGAGAAATTCCTCTGCTTGTTTTCGGCAGCGGAAAAACCGATGTTGTTTTTACCGCAAGGCATCATTGCTGTGAATCCACCGCTTCATACGCCCTTGAGGGCGTTATTTCCGCTCTGCTTGAAAAGCATCCGGATGCCCTTAAAAAATACCGTTTTCATGTGATTCCCTTTGTTGACATTGACGGTGCCGAAAACGGAGACCAGGGCAAATCAAGGAAGCCCCACGACCACAACAGAGATTATTCCGCAAACCCCATATATAATTCCGTCAGAGCAATATGTGACTATGCGAAAACGCTTGATACGGCAGCATTCATTGATTTTCACTCCCCATGGAAATGGGGCGGAGCAAACTCAAGGCCGCATATTCATCTGCTGTCCTATGAAAACGATCCAAATGAAAAAGAGGGATCTTTCGTTTCATATCTGAAAGAAATCACAAACAAGCCGGGATTCGGCGGTATAAAATATGACGGCTATGTTAATTATCTCGGTTCTTCCGTAAATAAGCCGGATGCCGAAACCGCCGATAACTTTTTTGCCGAATCCGCAGGGGCCGGATTTTCGCTGACCATAGAAACGCCCTATTCCGGCGACCTTGTCACATACACTCCGGAACTTCTCCGTCAGTGGGGCGAAAACATCGCCGAAGCCCTGTGTTCAATACTTGACTGAAAAGAAGCGAAAATATGAAAACCGAAATTTTTGACTTTCTGCATGAGGATGCAGCTTTTATACGCGAAAAAGTCTTCCGTGAGGAGCAGGGATTTGTCAACGAATTTGACGATAAGGATGCAGATGCCATCCACCTTGTAATGTATTTTGATGACGGCAGCCCCGCTGCGGTGTGCCGTATTCTGAATGGTGATACGGCCGGTTGTTTTATTCTCGGCCGTTTTGCCGTTTTGAAAGAATACAGAGGCAGGCACCTCGGAGCTTTGCTTATCACCGAAGCCGAGAAAGAAATAAAGAGGCGCGGCGGCACAAATGTCATGCTCCACGCACAGACAAGAGCCATGGAGTTTTACCGTAAATCCGGCTATATCCCTTACGGCGAAATTGAAGATGACGAAGGCTGCCCGCATATAAAAATGAAGAAATCATTGCTTCCTTAATTCAAATAAATGATGGATTATTTATATATATTGTGATATAATAATCTATTATCATAAGAAAATAGGTGAAAGGGGGAGAAGAGAGTGGACAGATTTGAACTTGTGGCGCCTTACGAGCCCATGGGCGACCAGCCGCAGGCCATTGACGACCTTGTGAGAGGCATAAATTCCGGTTACAAGGAGCAGACCTTACTCGGTGTTACCGGCTCGGGCAAAACCTTCACCATGGCAAATGTAATCGCAAGGGTAAACCGACCCACTCTTGTGCTTGCTCATAACAAGACCCTTGCGGCTCAGCTTTGCAGTGAGTTCAAGGAATTCTTTCCCAACAATGCCGTTGAATATTTTGTTTCATACTATGACTATTATCAGCCGGAGGCATATATTGCCACCACCGACACATATATTGAAAAGGATTCCGCAGTCAATGATGAAATAGATAAGCTGCGCCACTCCGCAACCTCCGCTCTTTCGGAGCGCAGGGATGTTATTATTGTTGCCTCCGTTTCCTGCATTTATACTCTGGGCGACCCCATTGATTACAGAAATATGGTTATCTCCCTGCGAACGGGCATGGAAAAAAACAGAGATGACCTTATCGAAAAGCTGACAACACTGCAATACGAAAGAAACGATATTGATTTCAGCCGTAATAAATTCAGAGTACGCGGCGATGTTGTTGAGGTTTTTCCCGCTTATTCAAGTGAAAATGCAATCAGAATTGAGTTTTTCGGTGATGAAATCGACCGCATAAGTGAAATTCAGGCTCTCACCGGGCAGGTGAAAAGCGTGCTTTCTCATGTGGCGATTTATCCCGCTTCGCATTATGTCATTGCTCCCGAAAAAATGGAGCGTTCACTGATTGAGATAGAAGCGGAAATGGAAGAACGGGTAAAATATTTTGAAAGTCAGGGCAAGCTTCTTGAAGCGCAGAGAATAAGACAGCGCACCGAGTATGATATGGAAATGCTCCGCGAAACGGGCTTTTGCAAGGGCATAGAAAATTATTCGCGTGTTATGTCCGGCAGGCCCTCGGGAGCGCCGCCCTTTACTCTGCTCAATTATTTTCCCGATGATTTTATTCTTTTCGTTGACGAATCTCATGTTACTCTGCCTCAGGTCAGGGCTATGTACGGCGGTGACAGAGCAAGAAAAGAAAGCCTTGTGGATTTCGGCTTCCGTCTGCCCTCCGCTTTTGACAACAGACCTTTGACCTTTGATGAATTTTACGGCAGAGTGGGTCAGAAAATCTTTGTCAGCGCCACTCCCGGTGATTTTGAAAAGGGGAGAAGCGCACAGATTACCGAGCAGGTCATAAGGCCTACGGGTCTGCTTGACCCGGAGATTTCCGTCAGACCCGTTGAGGGTCAGATTGACGACCTCGTTTCCGAAATTAACGAACGCACGGCAAAGCACGAAAGAGTGCTTGTTACCACCCTCACCAAGAAAATGGCTGAGGATTTGACTGAATACCTTGAAAATCTTGACATAAAGGTGCGCTATATGCACCACGATATAGATACCATTGAGCGTATGGAGATAATCCGCGGGCTTCGTCTCGGCGATTTTGATGTGCTTGTGGGTATCAATCTGCTTCGTGAGGGCCTTGATATACCGGAGGTTTCACTTGTTGCAATACTTGACGCCGATAAGGAAGGCTTCCTGAGAAGCGAAACCTCGCTTATTCAGACCGTCGGCAGAGCGGCGAGAAACTCCGAAGGTACGGTTATAATGTATGCAGACAGCGTCACTCCGTCAATGGAGAGAGCAATAACCGAAACGAACCGCCGCCGTGAAAAGCAGATGAAGTATAACGAAGAGCACGGCATAGTGCCGAAAACCATTGTAAAGGATGTCCGTGAGATAATCGAGATTTCCGCAAAGGCGGATGACGGTGACTCCTACGCAAAGCTGAGCAGAAAGGACAGAGAAGCCCTTATAGCAAAGCTGACAGCGGAAATGAAGGCGGCGGCAAAGATACTGGAATTCGAGCACGCCGCATATCTGCGTGATAAGATAGAAAAAATCAAAAACTCCAAGAGGTAAATTATGGCATCAGGTAATCTGATAATAAAAGGTGCAAAAGAACATAACCTTAAAAATGTGGATGTTACCATACCCCGTGATAAGCTTGTGGTTTTTACCGGGCTTTCCGGCTCCGGCAAATCAAGCCTTGCTTTTGACACGATTTATGCCGAGGGCCAGAGAAGATATGTTGAGTCTCTTTCTTCCTACGCCCGTCAGTTCCTCGGTCAGATGGAAAAGCCCAATGTGGAGAGCATTGACGGCCTTTCCCCCGCCATTTCCATTGACCAGAAATCCACATCAAAAAATCCCCGTTCAACCGTGGGAACGGTGACGGAGATATATGACTATCTGCGCTTGCTTTACGCAAGAATAGGTATTCCTCATTGCCCCGTCTGCGGCAGAGAAATCAAAAGGCAGACCGTTGACGATATATGTCTGAAGGTGCTGGAGCTTGAAGAAGGCACAAGAATTCAGATAATGGCTCCCATAGTCAGGGGCAAAAAAGGCCGTTATGAAAAAGAAATCGAAAGCGTGCGCAAGGGCGGCTTTGCCAGAGTGCGTGTTGACGGCTCAATTTATGACCTTTCTGAGGAAATCACGCTTGACAAGAACATAAAGCACAATATTGAGGTCGTTGTTGACCGTCTTGTTATCAAGGACGGCATCCGCTCAAGACTTACCGATTCGGTGGAAACGGCAACGAAGCTTACCGACGGACTTCTGCTTGTGGATGTTCAGGGCGGAGAAGAGCTGCTTTTTTCACTTAATTATGCCTGCCCGGAGCACGGAGTAAGCATTGAAGAGCTTGAGCCCCGCTCATTCTCATTCAACAATCCCTTCGGTGCCTGCAAAAAATGTCTCGGTCTCGGCCGGCTTATGAAGGTTGACCCGAAGCTTCTTGTGCCCGATGACAGCCTGAGTATTTTACAGGGTGCGATTACAGCAGGCGGATGGGGCATAAATGACGGTTCCATAGCAAGAATGTATTATGAAGGGCTTGCCGCCGAATACAATTTTTCTCTTGACACACCCTTTAAGGATTTGCCTCAGGAGGCAAAAAATGCCGTTTTATACGGTACAAACGGTAAAAAAATCAAATTTGTCCGCGGTGGAATTTACGGCGGCGGTACATATTCGGCGGATTTTGAGGGCATAGTAAACAACCTTGAACGCCGTTATGCCGAGAGCAGCAGCGATTATTCAAGAGCAGAGATAGAAACTCACATGAGCAGCGAGAAATGCCCCGATTGTCAAGGTGCAAGGCTGCGCAAGGAGTCACTTTGCGTAACCGTCGGAGGCATAAACATTGACGAGTTTACTCATAAATCCATAACCAAAGAGCTGGATTTCCTCAATTCTCTTGAGCTTACACCGAGAGAGCATTTTATCGGCGATATGATACTTAAGGAAATCCGTTCAAGGCTTGAATTCCTTTCAAGCGTCGGCCTTGAATACCTTGAGCTTGCAAGAGCATCAGCCACACTTTCCGGCGGCGAAGCCCAGAGAATACGCCTTGCCACACAGATAGGCTCATCACTTATGGGCGTTCTCTATGTGCTTGATGAGCCGAGCATAGGACTTCATCAGAGGGATAACCGCAAGCTGCTCAACACGCTTAAAAGTCTGAGAGATTTAGGCAACACCCTTATTGTGGTCGAGCATGATGAGGAAACCATGCTCAGCGCCGATTATATCGTGGATGTAGGCCCCGGTGCGGGAATTCACGGCGGCGAAATAGTCTGCACGGGAACTCCGCAGGATATTATGGACTGCGAAAAATCCGTCACGGGTCAGTATCTGAGCCGCCGAAAGGTGATACCCGTACCCGAAAAGAGAAGAAAGGGCAGCGGAAAATATCTTACGGTTCACGGTGCAAAGGAAAACAACCTTAAAAATATAGATGTAAAATTCCCGCTCGGTGAGTTTATCTGCGTTACCGGAGTTTCGGGCAGCGGAAAATCCTCACTTGTCAACGAAATACTGAGCAAATATCTTGCCGTAAAGCTGAATAAAGCAAAAAAAGTTCCCGGTCTTTTTGACGAAATCACGGGTGTTGAAAATCTTGACAAGGTTATAAATATCGACCAGTCCCCCATAGGTAAAACGCCCCGTTCAAACCCCGCCACATATACGGGCGTTTTCACTGACATCAGAGAGCTTTTCTCTCAGACGGTGGATGCAAAAAAGAGGGGCTACAAGCCAAACAGATTTTCGTTCAATGTCAAGGGCGGCCGCTGTGAAGCCTGCCAGGGTGACGGCATAGTTAAGATCGAAATGCAGTTTCTTGCGGATATTTATGTGCCCTGCGAGGTTTGTAACGGCGAAAGATACAACCACGAAACCCTTGAGGTCAGATATAAAGGAAAGAACATTCATGATGTGCTTGAAATGACCGTTGAGGAAGCAATGAATTTCTTTGAGAGCATACCGAAAATCCGCAAAAAGATAGAAACCCTTTACGATGTGGGCCTCGGTTACATCAAGCTCGGTCAGCCTGCAACGACACTTTCCGGCGGCGAAGCTCAGCGCGTGAAGCTTGCAACGGAGCTTTCAAAGCACTCAACGGGCAAAACGGTTTATATTCTTGATGAGCCCACAACGGGGCTGCACACGGCCGATGTTCACCGTCTCATTGAGGTGCTTCAGAAATTTGCCGACAACGGCAACACGGTTATTGTCATTGAGCATAATCTTGATGTAATCAAGACGGCGGACCATATAATCGACCTCGGCCCCGAGGGCGGCGACGGCGGCGGAACGATAGTTGCCGAGGGTACGCCGGAGCAGGTGGCACAGGTCGGTGAATCATATACCGGCATATACCTTAAACCTTTACTTGAAGAAAACAAATAAAAGGAGTGTCAAAAATGGCAGAGCAGGTCACAAATGTAAATGAATTACTGAATGCTTTTGTTTTTGAGGGCGAGCTTTCCGGTGTCAGATGTATTGAGGACGGTCATATAAACAGCACCTTTGTTTTTGAATTCAGAAATGCCGACGGCAAAACCAACGGCTATCTTATTCAGAAGCTGAATACAAATGTTTTCAAAGAGCCCGTAGGGCTTATGAATAATATGCTGGGAGTAACGGAATTTCTCGGCAAAAAGGTTAAAGAAAGCGGCGGAGATGTTGACAGAGAATGTCTTAAAGTTTTCAATGCCAAAGACGGTAAGCCTTATTATATCGACTCCGAGGGAAGCTTCTGGCGCTGTCTCAATTTCGTTTATGACACCTATACAGTTCAGCAGGTAACCGACCCCGGTGTTTTCCGTGCCGCAGCAGAGTCCTTCGGTAAATTCCAGTGCTTACTTGCCGATTACCCCAGTGAGACGCTTGTTGAAACCATACCGAATTTTCACAATACGGTGTCAAGATTTGCCGATTTCAAAAAAGCGGTTGAGGATAATCTTTCCGGCAGGGCAGACCAATGCGAAGAAGAAACCGGATTCATACTTGCAAGAGAAAAGGATTGCGGCCTGCTCCTTGATATGCTCAAAGAGGGCAAGCTGCCCCTGAGAGTTACTCATAACGATACAAAGCTTAACAATGTTCTTTTTGATAAGGCCACAGATAAAGGTATCTGTGTTGTTGACCTTGATACGGTTATGCCCGGCCTTTCGCTTTACGATTTCGGTGACAGCATCCGTTTCGGCGCAAGCACTGCCGCCGAGGATGAACCCGACCTTGACAAGGTACATTTCAGCCCAGAATATTTCAGAGCCTATACCGAAGGCTTCCTTTCTGCCGCAGGAAAGGCGCTCACAAAAGCTGAGATTGAAAATCTCGCCTTCTCATCAAAGTTGATGACTCTTGAATGCGGAATGCGTTTTCTCGGCGATTTCATCAATGGTGACACATATTTCAAGGTGGATTATCCCACACACAATCTTGTCAGATGCCGTACACAGTTAAAACTTGTTTTCGAAATGGAAGCAAAGCTTGACGAGATGAACGAAATTGTCAATGAAACCTGCAAAAAGCTGGGATTATAATGATTACCGACATAGTACCGGAGGAAGAATTCAGAAAAAAGCTGGCTTTCTGGCTCCTTGATAATGACAGCTCGGCTGTGCTGCCGCAGGGAATGAGCCGGGAGGAATATGCCTCGGAATATATACTGCCGGATTTTGAATTTGAGCATACCCAGTCCTCTTCCGACCCGCAGGGGAATATTATTACGCTGCTCAAAAGCTGTGTTGAGCTCAGTGATTGGGAAACAAAAAAAGGGAAGAAGGCAAAGCTGACTTTTTATAGAGTCATGAAAACCTTTGCTTCTTCTCCCGATTCCGAGCCTTATCCCATGGGATATATTATAGTTGAATAATGAAACGAGAGATGATTTCGGGCTGTACCGCTCAAAATCATCTCTCTGCTTTTTCAGTTAAGATTGTTTTTTACTGTTTTGTATGAATCCTTGATAAGCTTCATTGTGCCGTTGAAGGTGGATTTGAATTTATCCTTAACTTCGGGGTCAATGCCTTTCCAGGCGTTGACGGCTCCGCTGACGGCTTTTCCGGCGTGCTTTGCAACATCGGTAAGAGTTTCATTTCCGAGACCCGAAATAACGGCACTGAAAACACTGTCGCAGGCTTCGGCACAGCCGTCGGCAACCTTGACGCAGATACCCTTGATAAATTCATCGGTTATCTTGGAAAGCATATCATTGTCGGCAACCTCAATAAAGCCGCCGTTTTCAAGCTGCCATGTACCCACATCGTGCTGGAAGGGCCCGAGGAGCTTGCTGCTCTTTACGGCCTTGTAATCGCTGTCGTGCCAAAGCATTACGCCGATAAATGAATCGCTGGGTATGCAATGTCTGTAAACTGGTTTGATTTCCGAATAGGCTTCGGTTTTGAAGAACTGCTCTGTAAAGAATCCGGGGCCGTCATAATTGTAAAGCTTCTTTATTCTTGAACGGATTTCGGCACTGCAGTTAAGAGCGGTATAAAGGCCGACATTTCCGCCCTTTGAGTGACCGCAAATAATAATATCGCCGTCAACGGCTTTTGCCGCCTCTTCAATGAAATCAAGGGCATATTTATATGACGGAGTGCCCTTGTGAAGCAGAAGGTCAAGGTCTTCCTTCCAGCCGGCAAGAGTATCGTCCGTGCCTCTGTAACAGACGCAGAGAGTGCCGTCGGGCAGGATGAATGCCGTTGCACCGAATTGAACGGAGGGTGAAACGCTGTAAACGGCTTTTGAAGCCAGAACGGTAATGCTCTTAAATCTGTTTTGCTCTGCCATAAGGCGTAAATTTCTTACGGGGGCGTTGCTTATCATAAGACCAAGCTTTTTGTCTTTTCCGTTTCTCATATCAACAAGGATTTTGTTTGCCTCGGGAAGAGAAAGAGGAGAATCAAATCCGGCGGAAACGGCATTCTCAATGGGCGCGTATGAAATTTCACAGAAAAGAACGGCATCCGCATCACAGAAAGGAAATTCCTCAAAGGTTTTTGCACCGTGGGAAGAGATAAATTCAAGTGAACCTGACATAAGCATACCTCCTGAATATAGGAATTATAAAATTATTATATCATAATTAAAATTTTTATCAAGAAAAAATCATAAAAAAGAGGTTGCCGCAAAACAATTAGAAAAAGTAAATTACATAATCAAAAAACTGTTTTACAGAAGAAAATTCCGGGATTTCAGATGTTTCTGTTATCCCGGAATTGTTTATATCTTTTTTGTTTTTACTTTTTCGTTCTGCGCTGCAATGCGACAGCCTGCTCTGTTAAATCAGAACTTGAAATCCTTGTAGAGAACATGAGCTGTACCCGTTGCAGTACCGGAGCCGATACCCAGGTCAATGGCAACAGCGATGTCATAAGTAACGGTAAGGCTTACAAGGTTTCCGGTTTCCTTATCAACGGTAGCTACTGCTTTTGCGTTCTTGTAGCTTTCGTCAATCTTTGCTGCAGCGTAAGTGCCGCCGATTGCGCCGTAGATAACTTCGCCTGTCTTGTGGTCATAGTAACCCTTGTCTTCGTTGCCTACGCAAAGGCCGCACTTGTCAATGGGAGCATTGGTGTATTTGCTGTCCTTTGAGCCCTTGCTGTCGCCGCCCTTGATGCTGAGGGTGATAACATAATTTTTGCCGTCATCCTTGCATGCTGCGTCGGTGAGGTCACCGGCGGTAAGAGTGGACTTGCGGAGATATTCTTTCTTGGGGTCGGTATCCCACTGACCCTTGGTTACGGATTCGGTGTATTTGTTTTCGGCACCGATGCCTACGAACTGCTCAACAAGGCCCTTGAAAGCCTTGAGTGCAAGACTCATATCCATAACATCATTGTCGGTGTAACGCTCTTTGCTGAAGCCTGCTTTTGCGGCATAAGCACCGTTGATTGCGTCATTGTAAGCGGCAAGGATTTCTTCCTTGGTTTCGGGAGCCTTTTTGCTTTCTGCTTCTGTTGCTTCGGTAGCTTCTGTTGCTTCAGTAGCCTCGGTGGCCTCTGTTGCTTCGGTAGCGTCGGTAGCTTCTGTTGCATCAACTTCTGACTGTGCGGTGATTTCTTCTGATGTTGCTTCGGGGGCTGTTGTTGTTGCTTCTTCGGTTTTGCTTCCGCAGGCTGCGAATGCGAGAACCATTGCGAGGGTAAGTAAAACTGCAAGAATCTTTTTCATAATTGTCCTCCTCAGACTTTTATTTTATTACACGGACCTTTATTGCTCCGTCAACGGCGGAGGCGTCAAAGGCCTTATCAGTGTCAATTACGGTATATCCCATGCCCTTCTTTGCGGCGGAGAAAACGCCCTTAACGGCGGCTCCGGCTGGTGCAGCGGCGGCAGGTGCTTTTGCGGCAAAACCGTCATCTTCCTTGTGAAGGAAGCAGGTGCGGCATTCAAAGGAAGCGGCAAGCTCTGTGTTGGGATAGTTTACGGAATTCTTGATTTCACCTTTTTCAAGGTAATTTGCAACCTCATTTGCAGCCATGACTGCACAGTTGTCTTCACTTTCGGGAGTGGAAGCACCCAGGTGAGGAATGGCTGTAACGCCGGCGTGGCCTATCTGCTCATCGGTGGGGAAGTCGGTAACATAAGCGGCAACCTTACCGGCATCAAGAGCAGCAAGAAGAGAAGCGGAGTCAACAAGCTCGCCTCTTGCAAAGTTGAGAATGCGAACGCCGTCTTTCATCTTTGCAATGCTTGCTTCACCGACGATACCTCTTGTGGAATCGTTAAGAGGAAGATGAAGAGTGATATAATCTGCTTTTGCGTAAATTTCGTCAAGGTCTGCGGTTACGGCAATGCCTTTGTCGGCAAATGCTTTGACAGCGGCTTCCTTAAGGAAAGGATCATAGCCGATGATGTCCATACCGAGGGCCTTTGCACCGTCGGCAACAAGAGCGCCGATGGCACCCATGCCTACGATACCGAGTGTTTTGCCGAGAATTTCGGGGCCCGCAAATGCGGACTTGCCTTTTTCAACCAGCTTGCCTACATTTTCGCCTTCACCTTTGAGAGTTTTGCACCAGTCAACAGACTCGGCAATCTTTCTTGATGAAAGGAAAAGTGCGCAGAGAACAAGCTCTTTTACTGCGTTGGCGTTTGCACCGGGAGTGTTGAAAACAACAACGCCTTTTTCTGCACAGTCGGCAACGGGAATGTTGTTAACGCCTGCGCCTGCTCTTGCAATTGCAACGGTGTTGGGGTCAAGTGCCATTTCGTGCATTGCGGCAGAGCGGACAAGAATTGCATCGGGGGCTTCAACTGCGTCACCGCAGGTGTATTTTGCACTGTCAAGCTGTGCAAGACCTATTTTTGAGATTTTGTTGAGAGTAAGAATGTTATACATTATTATTTCCTCCCTCAGTTGTTCTTTTCAAAGTCAGCCATAAAGTCAACAAGCTTTTCAACGCCTTCAATAGGCATTGCATTGTAGATGCTGGCTCTCATTCCGCCTACCGAACGGTGGCCCTTAAGGTTTACGAAGCCTGCGGCAGCAGCATCCTTGACGAATTTGGCGTTAAGGTCTTCGCTTTCGGTAACGAAGGTAACATTCATCATGGAGCGGTCGCTCTTCTTAACGGGGTTAATGAACATCTTGCTGTTGTCAAGGAAGTCATAAAGAATTCCGGCTTTCTTTTCGTTGCGTGCCTTCATTGCTTCAAGACCGCCTGTGCTCTTGATCCATTCAAGAACAAGCTTGCACATATAGATTGACCAGCAGGGAGGAGTATTATACATGGAATCGTTGTCGGCAAGAGTCTTATAGTCGAGCATTGTGGGTGTGTAATCCCTTGCGTTTCCGAGAAGGTCTTCACGGACAATAACTACTGTAAGGCCTGCGGGGGCAACATTCTTCTGTGCGCCGCCGTAAATAACGCCGTATTTTGAAACATCCATGGGCTCTGAAAGGAAGCAGGATGAAACATCGGCAATAAGGGGAACATTTCCGGTTTCGGGAAGGTTTGTGAAACGGGTACCGTAAATGGTGTTGTTCTGGCAGATGTAGAAATAGTCTGCATCGGGGGTGAAGTTTGCCTTGTCAAGCTCGGGA
Organism: Acutalibacteraceae bacterium; assembly: GCA_045642725.1. Lineage (GTDB taxonomy): Bacteria > Bacillota > Clostridia > Oscillospirales > Acutalibacteraceae > CAG-177. Next base: position 37,219 of record JAZUJJ010000087.1, on the reverse strand, counting down.
ATGCAGGAGAAATTCTGCTCCTTTGAGGAAGCAACAACCTTTATGTCACCGTATTTGCAGGCTTCTTTGTAAGCCTTGGTCGAAAACTGACCGGAAAGAACATAGTCTGCCTTACCGCTTCCGTTGAGGAAGTTAAGGGGAATAGCTGCGAACTGAGTTGATGCGCCGCCCTGGCAGAAGATGATTTTGTAATTATCGGGAACATTGAGAACCTCTTTGAAAAGGTCACGGGCACCGAAAATGATGGGCTCATAAGCCTTTGAACGGTGGCTCATTTCCATTACGGACTGGCCTGTTCCTTCGTAATCGAGCATTTCTTCTGCTGCTCTGTTAAGTACGCTTTCGGGAAGCATGGACGGACCTGCTGAAAAATTGTAAACTCTTGCCATAATTTAGGATTCCTTTCTGTTTCTATGCTGAATATTATTTAATCAATTTCGTCTGTGACGGGGGTAACAACGGGTTTACCGTCACGGTCAAGGAGAGGGCACAGACCGCCGCTGTATCCGCTGGCAACAAAAAGATAATTAACACCTGTTTCCTTGTCAACGATAACGGCTTTACCGTCAAGACCCTGTCTGTAAACGGTAACGAATCTCTTATCCTTTTCGTGTTTCATAAGATTATTCCTCGTTTGCGGTAATTCCGATGCCGAGATCTGTAAGCTGAATGTCATCAACAACTGCGGGGCAGTCTGTCATAGGCTCGCTTGCATTCTGAACCTTGGGGTAAGCAATAACATCTCTGAGGGATTCACAGCCCAGCATCTGCATGATAAGACGGTCAAGGCCTATACCCATTCCGCCGTGAGGGGGAGCACCGTATTTGAAAGCGTCAAGCAGATAGCCGAATTTATTGTGAGCCTCTTCGTCACTCAGACCGAGCAGGGAGAAAATTCTGCCCTGAAGGTCGGGATTGGTTATTCTTATTGAACCCGAGCAGAGCTCAATGCCGTTGAGAACAAGGTCGTATGCTTTTGCTCTGACCTTGGCCTTGTCGGTTTCAAGGTATTCAAGACATTCATCCATGGGTGCAGTGAACGGGTGATGCATTGCAACAAACTGACCCAGCTCCTCATCCCAGTCAAAGAACGGGAATTCGGTAATCCAAAGCAGATTGTACTTCCCTTCGGGGATAATGTCAAGCTTCTTTGCAACAATTTGGCGTAAAGCGCCGAGAACAGTGAGTACAAGTGAGTTTTTGGTGTCGCCTACAATGAGAACGACATCACCTGCTTTGGCATCTGCCTTGGCAAGAATGGCAGCCATTTCATCCTCGGTCATGAATTTTGCAAAGGAAGCGTTGTATGTGCCGTCATCGGCAATTCTGATATAGGCAAGGCCTTTTGCGCCGATTCCCTTTGCCGATTCCGTAAGCTTATCTATTTCTTTTCTTGTGAGAACCGAATATGCATTCTTTGCGGTGATGCATCTTACCGAGCCGCCGGCATTGATTGCTCCGGTGAATACGCTGAAGCCGCAATCCTTAACGGTGTCGCTAAGGTCGGTGATTTCAAGGCCGTATCTGGTATCGGGCTTGTCACTGCCGAATCTTTCCATGGCTTCCTTATAAGTCAGACGGGGCAGGGGAAGCTTTACTTCAACGCCGAGTGCTTCGCGGAAAACTCTTTCCATAAAGCCTTCGCCTATGGCAAGAACATCTTCCATATCCACAAAGGACATTTCAAGGTCTATCTGAGTGAATTCGGGCTGTCTGTCCGCTCTTAAGTCCTCATCACGGAAGCAGCGGGCAATCTGCATATATCTGTCAAAGCCCGCAACCATTGAAAGCTGCTTGTAAAGCTGAGGTGACTGAGGAAGAGCATAGAACTTGCCCTTGTGAACTCTTGAAGGAACAAGATAGTCTCTTGCGCCCTCGGGAGTCGATTTGATGAGAATGGGAGTTTCGATTTCAACAAATCCGTTTTCATCGAAATAGTCTCTTGTTATCTTCGCAATCTTGTGACGCATGAGAATATTTTTCTGAAGGTCGGGACGGCGAAGGTCAAGGTAACGGTATTTAAGTCTTGTGAGCTCTGCGGTCTGGCAATCCTCGATTATTTCAAAGGGAGGAGTTTCGCTTTTTGCAAGAACTCTCAGGTCGGTAACGGCAATTTCAATATCTCCGGTGGGAATGTCGGCGTTCTTTGAGGAACGCTCTCTGACAGTCCCCTCTGCCATGAGAACATACTCGCTTCTTGCTGAAAAAGCCTTGTCGAAAATTTCTTTTTCCGTGGCTTCGTCAAAAGCAAGCTGAACTATGCCGCTTCTGTCTCTCAGGTCAATGAAAATCAGTGCGCCGAGGTCTCTCTGACGCTGTACCCAGCCTGCAACGGTAACTTTTTTTCCGGCATCGGAAAGACGCAGGTCACCGCAGTAATGGGTTCTTTTAAGTCCTGTCATAAAATCCATGGTTTACGGTCCTTTCAGTTTGCATTGCCGAAAAGGTCGGCAAGATTTATTTTGCCTTCAAGGTCGTCTCCCAGTGATGAGGCGGCTTCGTTGAGGGTAAGTCTTATAAAGTTATCTTCAAAATCCTCAAGGCTGAGCTTTGAGGATTCGCCCGTGGCCATATTTTTCACATTGACTGCCTTTTCGGCAAGCTCGTCGCTGCCGATAACGGCGGTGTATTTTGCGCCGATTTTGTTGGCGTATTTCATCTGTGCCTTAAAGGAACGGCCGGCAACATCTGTCTGGGCGTGAACGCCGGAGGCTCTGAGGTCAGATGTTATTCTCATGGCTTCAAAGGAAGCATCATTATCCATGGGAGCGATGTAAATATCACAGCCGCTGTCCTCGGGAAGAGTGATGCCCTGAGCTTCCATTACAAGCTTGAGTCTGCCTGTACCCATGCCGAAGCCGAGAGCGGGAGTTTTCGGCCCGCCGAGCTCCTCAACAAGCCCGTCATATCTGCCGCCGCCGCAGACGGTGCCCTGAGCACCGATTTCGGTGGAAACAAATTCAAATACGGTGCGGGTGTAATAATCAAGCCCTCTGACTATCTGAGGGTTGACAACATAGCTTATGCCCATGCAGTCAAGATATTTCTTTACGCCTTCAAAGTGGGCCTTGCAGTCGTCACAGAGATAATCAATGATTACGGGAGCACCTTCACAAACCTCGTGACAGATTTCGCTCTTGCAATCAAGTATTCTCATGGGGTTTTTGTCAAGCCTTCCGAGACAGGTTTCGCAGAGCTTGTCTGTGTGATTGCCGAAATAGGCTTTGAGTGCCTCGTGATATTTCTTTCTGCATTCGGGGCAGCCGATAGAGTTTATTTGAAGCTCAATGCCGCTGATGCCGAAAAATTCAAATATCTGATTTGCAAGGGAAATAACTTCCGCATCGGCAGAGGGGGCTTCCGAGCCCAGCATTTCAACGCCGAACTGCTGAAATTCTCTCCATCTGCCCTTTTGTGCCTTTTCGTATCTGTAACAGTTGAGCAGGTAGCAAAGCTTCTGAGGCAGGGTTTCGTTAAAAAGGCCGTGCTCAAGAAAAGCTCTGACAGCTCCTGCGGTGCCTTCGGGGCGGAGCGTTATTGAACGGTCGCCCTTATCGGTGAAGGTGTACATTTCCTTCTGAACAACATCCGTTGTTTCGCCGACACCGCGCTGGAAAAGCTCGGTGTGCTCAAAAACGGGAGTTCTGATTTCTTTGAAGCCGAAGGATTCGGCTATTTCAAAAAGGGTACTTTCAAGAAATCTTTGTTTCCCTGTTTCGTCGGGAAGAATATCCTGAGTTCCCTTTGCGGCTTTTGTTAAAAGTGCCATAATGTTTCCTCGTTATTCTGATTATTTGGGATTTACAATATCGCGCCAGTCAAGGTCACCCCTTGCGAGGGAGTGGATAAGTGCTTCCGCAGTGGCGATGTTTGTCGCAACGGGAACATTATGCACGTCGCAGAGTCTGAGAAGATCGGCGTCGTTGGGTTCATCCGGCTTTGCGGTGAGAGGATCTCTGAAAATAAGAAGAAGGTCTATTTCGTTGCAGGCGATTCTTGAGGCTATCTGCTGACCGCCTCCCTGATGTCCGCTGAGAAATCCGGTTATTTCAAGTCCGGTTGCTTCCGAAACCATCTTGCCGGTCGTACCTGTGGCAAAGAGATCGTGACGGCTGAGAATACCGCAGTATGCGATACAGAACTGAATCATTAACTCTTTTTTCGCGTCGTGTGCTATCAATGCAATATTCATTCAATACATCCTTTCCTTGGTTATTCCGGGTGGCTTATTCTTCTTCGTTTGTGCTTTCTTCTGTTTCGTTGATTATGGCGTTTTCGGGAGCTTCTTCATTATCGGAGGCTTCATCCTTTGATGAGCTTACCTCTGCTGCCGAAATTATGCGGTCATCATCGCTGAGATTCATGACCTTAACGCCCTTTGATCCTCTGGCGCATACTCTGATGCCTGAAATGGGTATTCTGACCATCATGCCGCCGGAAGTGATGATAAGAAGGTCGTTTTCTGTGTCAACGGACTGAACATTGACAACGTCGCCGTGCTTTTCGCTTCTGAAGTTGATCTGACCGAGACCGGCTCTTGAGTGAATCGGATAATCCGAAGCCGGTGAAAGTCGGCCGAGACCTGTTTCCGAAACGGTGAGAACGAATTTATCGTCGATGAGTATATCCATACCCACAACGCAGTCATCCTCTGCAAGTCTGATGGCGCGTACACCTCTGGCCGTTCTGCCGATGAGTCTTGCCTGCTCTTCGTCGAAGGAAACGCATTTACCTTTCTTGGTGGCAACCATAATGGTTGCTTTACCGTCGGTAAGCTTGACCCAGCCGAGCTCGTCGCCTTCGTCGAGATTTACGGCAATTATGCCGCTCTTGCGGATATTTCTGTATGCGTCAAGCTCGGTACGCTTGATGATACCCTGTCTGGTGACCATGGCAAGATAGGTGTCGGGAGTTCCGAAGTCGGGTACTCTTATCATTGCCGTAATCTTTTCATCGGGATTGAGTTCAAGAACATTTACCACATTGGTGCCCTTGCTCTGGCGTGAGCCCTCGGGGACCTCATAGCCCTTGATTCTGTAAACTCTGCCCATATTGGTGAAGAACATTATGAAATCGTGGGTCGAGCAGGTGAAGAGAATCTTAACATTGTCTTCCTCTCTCTGCTTCAGACCCTTTACGCCCTTGCCGCCGCGGCTCTGCTGCTTGTATTCGTCAACAGGTGTGCGTTTGATGTAACCCATATCGGTAAGAGCAAAGACACATTCGTGCTCGGGAATAAGGTCTTCCATATCAACCTCGCCGCTTACCTCGGCAATTTCGGTTTTTCTTTCGTCACCGAATTTGTCTCTTATGGCTGTAAGCTCATCCTTAAGTACCTGCTTAAGCATTACCTCATCGGAGAGAAGCTGACGGTAATAGGCGATTTTTTCTTCAAGCTCTTTATATTCCGCTTCAAGCTTTTCACGGTCAAGACCCTGGAGAGCTTTAAGACGCATATCAAGTATGGCCTGAGCCTGAACCTCGTCAAGGCTGAAACGCTCCATAAGTCTTTCTCTTGCTTCGTCATAGCTTGTACGGATTATTCTGATAACCTCGTCGATATTGTCCTGAGCTGTTATCAGACCTTCCAGCAAGTGAGCTCTTTCAAGAGCTTTTCTCAGGTCAAACTGAGTTCTGCGGCGAATTACCTGCTCCTGGAAAGCAAGATATTCGTCAATGTAATTGCGGAGAGTGAGGATTTTGGGCTGCTTCTGATCGTCAACCAGAGCACGGATGATGATTCCGAAGGTGGACTGCATTTCCGTCTGGCTGAAAAGCTTATTGAGAATTACCTGAGCGTTGGCATCACGCTTGAGCTCAATGACGATTCTCATACCGTTTTTGTCGGTTTCGTCACGCAGGTCCGAAATGCCGTCAATGCGCTTGTCTCTGACCTGCTCGGCAATCTTTTTGATAAGGGCACGCTTTTTGACAAGATAGGGAAGCTCGGAAACGATAATTCTCGTGCGGTTATCTCTTCCGTATTCCTCAAATTCCGTGCGTGCTCTGACAACGACCTTGCCTCTGCCTGTGGCGTAGGCCTCGCGGATGCCCGCTCTGCCCATAATGATTCCTCTGGTCGGGAAATCGGGGCCCTTTATATGCTCCATAAGGTCTTCGAGCCCGGCATCGGGATTGTCAAGAACGCAGATGCAGGCGTTGATTACCTCGCTGAGGTTGTGGGGAGGAATGTTGGTGGTCATGCCGACCGCAATGCCCTGGGAGCCGTTTACGAGAAGATTGGGAAATCTTGACGGAAGAACTCTGGGCTCCTTGCGGGTTTCGTCAAAGTTGGGGTTCCAGTCAACGGTATCCTTGTTGATGTCCTCCAGCATCTTGTTGCAGATTTTGCTCATTCTTGCTTCCGTGTAACGGTAAGCAGCCGGGGGGTCACCGTCAACGGAACCGAAGTTTCCGTGACCGTCAACAAGCATATATCTCATTGAGAAATTCTGACCGAGACGAACCATGGCTTCGTAAACGGATGCGTCGCCGTGGGGATGATAACGACCCAGAACGTCACCGACACAGGTGGCGGATTTTCTGAAAGGCTTATCGGAGGTCAGGTTATCCTCAAACATGGTGTAGAGAATACGGCGGTGAACGGGCTTCAGACCGTCACGAACATCGGGAAGTGCACGGTCAACGATAACGGACATGGAGTAGTCAAGCATGGCGGATTTCATCTCTGCCACAATGTTTGATTCCGTGATTATCTGATCCGGAAACATTATTTCTTCGGGTTCATAGTCTCTTTTGTGTGCCATAATACTCCACCTCCTTAAATATCAAGATTTTCAACATATTTGGCATTTACTTCTATCCACTCACGGCGAGGATCGACTTCCTCACCCATAAGAAGATTGAATATCTGGTCGGCCGCAAGAGCATCGTCAAGTGTAATGCGGCGCAGAGAACGCTTTTCGGGGTCCATGGTGGTGTCCCAAAGCTCGTCGGGGTCCATTTCACCAAGGCCCTTGAAACGGGAGATGTCAACCTTGGCGTCGGGGTTGTCGCCCTTGAGCTCGGCTGAAATCTTATCTCTTTCCTCGTCGGAATAAGCTACTCTCTGGGTTTTGCCCTTGGTGAGCTTATAAAGCGGAGGAACAGCGGAATAAACATAACCGTTTTCGATGAGAGGTCTCATGTAACGGAAGAAGAAGGTCAGAAGCAGGGTTCTGATATGAGCACCGTCAACATCGGCATCGGACATGATTACTATTTTATGGTAGCGGAGCTTTTCAATGTCAAATTCGTCGCCTATTCCGGCACCGAAAGCGACGATAAGGGGATTGAGCTTTTCGTTGTCATAAACCTTATCGACCCTTGCCTTTTCAACATTGAGCATTTTGCCCCACATGGGAAGTATGGCCTGGAATCTTGAATCTCTGCCCTGAATGGCAGAGCCCGCAGCGGAATCGCCCTCGACGATATACACTTCGCAGAGTGCCGGGTCTCGTTCGTTGCAGTCCTGAAGCTTGTCGGGCATCTGTCCGGATTCAAGCCCGGTCTTTTTGCGTACGGATTCTCTTGCTTTTCTTGCCGCTTCTCTTGCACGGTTGGCGGTAAGGGCTTTTTCGAGAATCATTTTGCCCACGGAGGGGTTATCGTCAAAATACTGTTCGAGAGCTTCGGAAACAATGGAGCCGACAAGAGTTCTGATTTCGCTGTTGCCGAGCTTTGCTTTTGTCTGGCCCTCAAACTGTGCTTCGGTAAGCTTTACGGAAATAACACAGGTAAGACCCTCGCGGCAATCCTCGCCGGAAACCTTATCATCGTTTTTGAGAAGGTTCATTGCCTTGCCGTATTTGTTGAGAGCGTTGGTAAGAGCACGCTTGAAGCCGTCCTCATGCATACCGCCCTCGGGGGTGTGAACATTATTGGCAAAGGAAACGATGACTTCGTTGTATGTGTCGGTGTACTGCATTGCAAGCTCCGCCATGGCGTCGCCTTTTTTGCCCGACATATAAATTACATCCTCGTGGATGGGAGTTTTATTGTTGTTGAGGTAGGTGACGAATTCTTTTATACCGCCCTCATAGCACATTACATCACTGCGCTCGGCCTCCGGCTTTTCTTCGGAGGATATGCGCTTGTCGGTAATGGTGATTTTAAGGCCTGCATTGAGGAAGGCTTCCTCACGAAGACGCTTGTGCAGGGTTTCATAATCATAAACCGTTGTGTCAGTGAACATTTCCGGGTCGGGCTTGAAACGAACCTTTGTTCCGGTAATGTCCGTGTCACCGATAACGGTCATACCCTCGGTGATAATGCCTCTTGAGAACTTCATACGGTGAATTTTGCCGTTTTTGTGAACCTCGACCTCAAGCCATTCGGAAAGGGCATTTACAACGGAAGCGCCGACACCGTGAAGACCGCCGGAAACTTTATATCCGCCGCCGCCGAATTTACCGCCGGCATGAAGCACGGTGAAAACGACCTCAAGAGCGCTTTTGCCTGTCTGCTCCTGAATGTCAACGGGAATGCCTCTGCCGTTGTCGGTTACGCAGATGATATTGCCCTCTTCGATTTCAACCTCGATGTGGGTGCAGTAGCCGGCAAGAGCCTCGTCAATAGAGTTGTCAACTATTTCATAAACAAGGTGGTGAAGACCGGAGGCACTTGTTGAGCCGATATACATACCGGGTCTTTTACGGACGGCCTCAAGGCCTTCGAGAACCTGAATCTGACTTGCGTCATAATCTTCCGTAACGACGGTGTTCATTTCGCTGTTCTGTTCAAGCTCGATTTCTTCCGTATTTTCAATCAAATTATCCATATTATCCAAAATGTCTGCCTCCGCTTACATTCCGAGAGTGGAATTTATTTTACTTTTCTTTGCTTTCTTGGGTTTGTATCTCGGGGGATTTTCAAGCTTCATTCTTGCACCCTTGCCGTCCTTTGACCAAAGGTATTTGTTGACCTGAATGACGGGGGCCGTAAGGTCATCACACATATAGTCAACACAGTTGGCAAGAAGCTGAGTGTCATTCTGAAGACTGCCGAGAATCGTTACGCAGATAAGGCTCTGGGTTTCGTTGGTGCCGTCTTCATATATTTCGTTGAGGAGCTTGAAAAGCTTTTTCATTTCCGCGGGGTCATTCTTTCTGACCGTATCGACAACGACCTTGCTGCCGTAATTCACGAAGAAATCTTCGGGAAGGAACTGACCGTATTTTTCGCAGTTGGCCTTGTATTCTTCTCTGAGCTGCGGATAAATGGTCGTAAAGCGGTTTGCAAGAGTGTTGGGGTCATAGGAAACGGCTCCGCTCTTTGCATCAGCCTTGGAAACCGGGGTGGGAAGCTTTGACTTGACGGGCTTCTTTGCTTTTGTACCGAAGCTTTCCGTAACCGTGTCCGAAAAATCGTTGATGATATATCTTATATCCTTTGCAGTGGCTTCCTCCGGCTCAAAGAGTGAAAGAGCAAGCTGAGCATAATCGCTGGAAAGGATTTCGCCCTCTTTGTTAGCTCCCATGAGATACATTCTGCTGTTGCAGTATTCAACTCTGAGTGCCTTGTTTTCGCCGGCAAACTCCATAAAAATCTTGTCACCCTCGGTCTTGACGGGAAGAGCCTGATCTGCACCCTCGGGCACAACATCGCTGAAACCGCATTCCGTAAGAACGGGCTTAAGACCTGCATAAATCTCTCCGAGAACGGCTGTTATCTCTGCCATAATATTTTCTCCTTTTGCTTCGATAAAAAATTTACGCCTTATTATAACATAAAGGGAAATAAATATAGTTCCTATTTAGAATATTAAGTGATATTTTTTGTATTTGTTTTATTATAAAGAGCATAAAAAGCTGTTGACTATGCAAAATCGCTGTGGTAATATATTATGACTTGATATATTCAGGAGTGAAAAAAATGAAAAAGAATGTTCTTGTACTTTTCGGCGGTGTGTCCAGTGAGCACGATGTTTCTCTCTGCTCCGCATCCTCCGTTATCTCAAATATACCCGCATCAAAATACGATGTTTTCATGATGGGAATAACCAAAGACGGAAAAACCTATCTTTATGACGGAGACCCGGCCCTTCTGCCTGACGGTAAATGGCTCGAAAATGCCGAAAATCTTAAATCTGCCGTCATTTCATGCGACAGAAGTCATCACGGTATCATAGTTGTTGAAACGGGCAAAATAATCAAAATTGACGCAGTTTTCCCTGTTCTCCACGGTAAGAACGGTGAGGACGGTACAATGCAGGGCCTGCTTGAAATTTCCGGCTTACCTTACGTCGGCTGCGACACCGCTTCCAGCGCCGTTTGCATGGATAAGGCCTTTACCAACGCCATGCTTGATTTCAACGGTATTCCACAGGCAAAATGGACTGCCTTCAATAAATATTCATACGCCGCAAACAAAGCGGAAATTCTTAAAGATGCCGCCGAAAAGCTGGGATTCCCGATTTTCGTTAAGCCCGCAAACGCCGGTTCATCCGTAGGAATCAGCAAGGCAAACAGTGCCGAAGAGCTTGAAAGAGCCTGCGAAATTGCCTTTGAGCATGACTCAAAGCTTGTGCTTGAAGAAGGAATTGTCGGTAAAGAGGTCGAATGTGCCGTTCTCGGCAACGAGAAGCCCATAGCTTCCATCGCCGGAGAAATAGTTCCCTGCAATGATTTTTATGATTATGATGCCAAATATCTTGCAAACAGCAGTGAGCTTCATATACCCGCAAGATTAAGTGAAGAAAAGATAAACGAGGTCAGAAAAGCTGCCGTTGAGGCATATATGGCTCTGGGCTGCAGCGGTTTTTCGAGAGTTGATTTCTTTGTGCGTGACTGCGACGGAAAAATACTGCTCAATGAGATAAACACCATACCCGGCTTTACCTCAATCAGTATGTACCCCAAGCTTTTTGCTGCTTCGGGAATACCTTACCCCGAGCTTCTTGACAAGCTTATCTGCTATGCAATGGAGAGATAAATGAAAAACGCATATATTACCGTGATTGACCGCCACTTTACCGGAGAAAATGACGAGGGTGAATGCGGCGAGCTCACAACAAAATGTTCAATCGAAGCCGCTGACGGTGAAATCGTTATCAGATATAACGAAACCGTTGATAATGCGGATGACTGCGAAACAAGTCTTTACATAAAGAACAGCCGTATAACGATGATGCGAAGCGGGCGATTCCGAACGAGCATGATTTTTGAAAACGGCAAAAGACATATATGCTGCTATGAAACACCGTTCGGTGAAATAATGATAGGCATTTACACAAACGCCATGTTTATTGATTTTGATGAAAACGGCGGTATGATGAATTTTGCCTATACCATAGACAGCGCAGGGGACCTTATCTCCGAAAACGAATTAAAAATTACAGTTGAAATAAAGGAAGAAGATTATGTCAGTATTGGTTAAACAGACGGTTGCGGAAATCCGCGCCGCAATAATGGAGGCTGCGGGCAGGGCTGTTGCGGACGGCGAGTTTCCCGAAAGCGCTCTGAGTGATTTTATAGTTGAAGTTCCCGCAAATAAAGCAAACGGGGATTATTCTTCAAATGCCGCCATGGCATGGGCAAGGGACCTTCACAAGGCGCCCCGTATGATAGCACAGATACTTGTTGACAGAATGGAGCTTGAAGACACATTCATTGAAAAATGTGAAATAGCGGGCCCCGGCTTTCTCAACTTCTATCTGCGTGAAAGCTTCAATGCCTGTATAATTCAGGATATTCTCGAAAAAGGTGCAGAATACGGCCGCTCCGATTACGGAAAGGGCAGAAAAATAAATGTTGAGTTCGTTTCCGCCAACCCCACAGGCCCCATGCACATGGGCAACGCCAGGGGCGGAGCTCTCGGTGACTGCCTTGCCGCCGTGCTTGACAGGGCAGGCTATGAGGTCAGCAGAGAATTTTATGTCAACGATGCGGGAAATCAGATAGCGAAATTTGCTCTTTCCCTCGATATAAGATATCAGCAGTTATTCAAGGGTGAAGAAGCTGTTGTGCTTCCCGATGACTGCTATCAGGGTGCCGATATTGTTGAAAGAGCAAAGGAATTTGCCGAAATCAACGGTGACAAGTACCTTGATGCTCCGGAGGAAGAGCGCAGGAAGGCACTGGTTGACTATGCTCTTCCGAAGAACATTTCCTCAATGAAAGAAACCATGGAGAAATACCGTATCAACTACGATACCTGGTTCCTTGAAAGCACTCTTCACAATGACGGCGAGCTTAAAGATACCATTCAGCTTCTTACCGATAAGGGTCTTACATACGAAAAGGACGGAGCTCTCTGGTACAAGAATAAAGAAGTTCTCGGCGAAAGACTCAGGAGAGAGGGCAAGAGCGACGAAGAAATCGAGCGTCTTGCTTTCAAAGATGAGGTTCTTGTAAGAGCCAACGGAAATCCCACTTATTTTGCCGCAGATATAGCTTACCACAGAAACAAGTTCAACAGGGGCTTTGACAGAACCATTGATGTCTGGGGTGCAGATCATCACGGCCATGTTGCCAGAATGAAAGGCGCACTTGATGCCATCGGCTGCAGCGGCGACAATCTTGATATCGTACTTATGCAGCTTGTCAATCTTATGATTGACGGCAAGCCCGTAAAAATGAGCAAGCGTACGGGTAAGGCGATAACTCTCGTTGACCTGCTTGATGAAATTCCCATTGATGCGGTAAGGTTTATTTTCAATATCAGAGAACCCGGCTCGGTTATGGATTTCGACCTCGGTCTTGCCGTTAAGCAGAACAGCGAAAACCCGGTTTATTATTGCCAGTATGCGCACGCCAGAATATGCAGTATTCTCCGTAAGCTTTCCGAGGAAGGCAAGGAGCCCAGAGCCTGCACGATTCCCGAGCTTGTGCTTCTGACCGCTCCCGAGGAAAAAGAGCTTATCAGACACCTTGCCTCATATACGGATGAAATTATTTCTTCCGCAAAGAATTATGACCCCGCAAAAATCACACGCTATGCGGTTGACCTTGCAACTCTTTTCCATAAGTTCTACAATGCCTGCCGTGTAAACTGTGACGATGAGGCACTTATGCAGGCAAGGCTCAGCCTTTGCCTTTGCGTAAAGACGGTGCTCAACAATATTCTGGATATGTTCAATATTACCGTTCCGGAATCAATGTAATAATAAATTCAAAAGAGATGATTTTGAAGCTCGGCTCCGAAATCATCTCTTTTTTGTGTGTTATGGTATTGTGATACGGTCAGACGGAAAAATGGATTATTATCACACGATCCGTGCTTTGATTGTTGCTATTCCTTCGGGCAGCAGGTCTGCCATACCGTAAAACCCGTCTGCGGCAGAGCCGGGATTGAGGTAATGAATACCGTCCTCATAAAAATCCGTCTGTTCGTGGGTGTGGCCGAAAAGCACAAGGTCCGCCTGCGCATCTGCGGCCTGCCCCGAGAGCAAATACATACCGTATTTGACCTGCTCCGCATAGCCGTGGGTACAGTAAACCTTATAGCCGGCGGCATCGAAAATTTCACGCTGAGGTAAATCCGAGCCGTAATCGCAGTTCCCCCTTACCTTTATGACGGGCCTGCCGTTCAGCTCTGCGGCAAGGGTACCGAAATCGTATTCGCCGTCGCCGAGAAATATTATCACCTCTGCTTCGGGGTGCCTCATAAGAGCCTTGCGCATATAGTACGGCGTGCCGTGAGAGTCGGAAAAAATCAGAAGTCTCATTCTTTTTCCTCCGGGGTCTGCACATTTGTTTCCGGCTTCGCTTCGGGAATGACGGGAAGCGTTGATGACGTTTCCTCTTCTGTTATTCCTTTGAGCATTTTGTTGAGGTGTGCGGCTATGACTTCATCCTCCGCCACCTTTATCATACAATATCTGTTTGAATATTTATCCTTTTTGAAAACGGTGTTTCCGTCAATATCAACGGCGACGGAAAGGGGCTTTGAAAGGCCGTAATATTCTCCGTTGCCCTCAAAGGCATACTGAACGGCGGTCAGATCGTAGCTTGAACGGAGATAGGGCGGATGCTTTCTGTCAAGATAGAGCTTATAGCAATCAAAAACAGGGTTGTTTTCCTGCTCCTCTTCAAAGCCGGAATGTATATCTTCACCTATGCCGTGGTCGGAAAATACCATTATGTTTCTGTATTTTTCAAGAACGGCTGCGGCGGAAATAGGGTCACATTTGATGTTGAATTCCTTGCCCTTGGGGGCTTTGCCGCCCATGGTGACAACGGAATGAACCTTTCTGTTGAAAAGCTCCTTATCCTCGTTGAGTATTCCTGCGAGAGTGGTGAGCGTGCCTATGGTAATTATCGTTACCGAATTATCTTCGGCCTGTGTGAGAAGCTTTTTGTAGAAATAAATGCTGTCCTCTGCATTGCAGGCGCTGTTTTCATATTTGCAGTATTTTTTTGTGACGGCTTTGTTGTATTTGAGCCCGTCCGGCAGCATTTCTCCGCCTTTATACTGACCGACATAAGGCTCGTCAATGCCGTAATACTCGCATATTGCTTTTATGGTGCCGTTGGCGTAGCGGTTTGAAGTGCAGTTGCAGACACCAAGAAGCTTAACATCATATTTTTTGCAGTACTGAAGCAGAAGAGCCAGGGCTCCCGCGTCATCACAGTCAGGGCCCATATCGGTGTCAAGAATGACATTTCTTTTCTTTTCGCATATCGGAGTGTATGCGGGAATACCTCTTGCGGCCTCTTTTTTTGCGGAGGTTATGCAGTAACGGACAATCCATATCGTCAGTGCAACGGCTATGAGAGCCGCACCGACGGGAACCATGTATTTCATGGGAATGAGGTCATAAACTTTGTCGCCGAGAATGGTGAAAAGTATTACTCTCGGCAGAATACCCGCAAGGGACATACCGATGTAAGGCAGATATCTTACCCTCATGGCACCGAAGAAAAGAGAACATAAATCAATGGGAAGGCCGAGTATTCTGATGATGAAAATTCCCGATTTTTCGTGTTTTTCGTATATGGAAAACACCTTTGCACCGTATTTGGTTTTTTCAAGCTTGCTTTTTACAAACGGACCGCCGAGAATAATGCCCATAAGGTAGGTGACACTGATTTCCACAAGGATTCCGATACAGTTTATAAGCACCGCAAGCCATATTTTATCAAGGGACATTCCCACGGCAATATAAACCAGCGAGGCAGGAACAACAAGGGTCAGACCCTTGACCGCATACACGCCGAGAATGGTGAGAAGCTGAATTGGCAGAGATGCGCTTTTTGCAAGCAGGGCTCTTACATCAAGGTTCTGAAGAGTCTTGAAATTTGCTATTATGACGGCAATTATGAGCACCGCAAAAATTATCCTCAGAGCAAGTCCGACGGCGTTTTTTGCGCTGTGTAATTTTTCTTTCATTTTCTGATTACCTCCGACAGAATCGTAACCGACCGATTTGAGTTATCGTACGGTTAAATAATACTACAACAGAGAGCTCAAATCAAGAGCTGATTCATTCATAAAAAAAGTATAGACAACTCAGAATAATTGTGGTATATTATATTAGCTTGTCTGACAGACGGGAGGAATGCAGCGTGATGACGGCAAAAGAAAAAGTTCAGAGAATGTTTGCATCGGCTGCATTCGACAGAGCTTATAAGTACATCAGTAAAGACCCTGTTAAAAATATAATCAAGCTTATTGACCTTGCTCAGAAATTCATGAACGGAGCTTTTCCCGAAAAGAATTTTGATGCTTTCCGCAATGCCATCCGTGACCCCGAAAGCGTTTGGAGTGACTTTGCTGAAAAGCTTATCAATGAGTGTGACCCTCAGGTAATCAAAAAAATTCTTCTTGCTCTCGGCCTCGGTGCCGGAGTGAACGGGACAAAGGCAGTAAGAAAAAACAGGGAAAAATATCATTGCAATATACCGTTCCTTATGCTTTTTGACCCCACCAGTGCCTGCAATATGAAATGCAAGGGCTGCTGGTCGGCAGAGTACGGTCACAAATCAAACCTTACTCTTGACGAAATGCGCAGTATTGTTGACCAGGGCACGAAGCTGGGAACCCATGTTTATATGCTTACCGGCGGTGAGCCCCTTGTGCGCAAGGCGGATGTGCTTACTCTTTGCCGTGAAAACCCCAACTGCTTCTTCCTTGCCTATACCAATGCCACCCTTATTGATGAAAAATTCTGTAAGGATATGAAGGAGGTCGGCAACCTTTCGCTTGCCGTCAGCATTGAAGGCACCGAGGAAAGCAACGATTTCAGAAGGGGCGAGGGTGCCTATGCCCGTTCAATCGCAGCCATGGATATGCTTAAAAAGAACGGTATTCTTTTCGGCATTTCCGTTTGCTATACGAGCAAAAACATTCCCTATGTCACAAGCGATGAATTCCTTGATTTAATGGTTTCAAAGGGCGTGCGCTTTGCCCTTTACTTCAATTATATGCCTCTCGGTCACAATGCGGATGTTGACCTTATACCCAGACCGGACCAGAGAGTTCATATGTACACCTGGCTTCGCAAGGTCAGAAATGTCAAGACCGGAAAGCCTATGTTCTTTATGGATTTCCAGAACGATGCGGAGTATGTCGGCGGATGTATTGCCGGCGGCAGAAATTATTTTCACATCAATTCCGAGGGTGATATGGAGCCCTGCGTTTTCATACATTATTCCGATGCGAATATCAGAACGCATACCATACTTGAGGGTCTTAAAAATCCTCTTTTCCGGGCTTATTACCACAATCAGCCATTCAATGACAATCACCTCAGACCCTGTCCGATGCTTGAAAATCCGGATTGTCTGAGAAAGATAATAAACGAAACCGGAGCAAAATCCACCGACCTCATTGAGCAGGAAAGTGTTGAAACGCTTTGCTCAAAGTGTGACAGCTTTGCCCGTGCCTGGGAGCCCGTTGCCGAAGAACTCTGGAAAAAGACCGTTCACCCGAACCCCAAAACTCAGTTCTACCGTGACACTCCGGAGGGAAGAGCTCAGGCGGAGAAAAAATAAAAACAGAATACTCAGGGGTGCTGACTTTATATCGGCTGAGATTATACCCACACAACCTGATCCCGATAATGCGGGCGTAGGAAGCGAGACTTTGCCTTTAGGCGGAGAAAACGGATGTATTTCAGCTTGACGAAAAGCAGAGATACATCCTTTTGATTTATAAGGAGGCTTTTGTATGTCAAACACGGCAAAAAAATCAAATGTGTTCATCCTGGCGGAAAGTGCCATGATGGTGGCTCTTTCAATAGCAATCTTTACGGTTTCCGATTTCATTCCCTGGCCCGCTTTCGTTCAGGGCGGCAGCGTTACGGTATTCGGACAGGTACCGATAATCGTGCTTTCCTACCGCAGAGGAATCAAATACGGCCTTTCCGGCTCTTTTGTGCTTGCGGTTTTTGAGCTTTTTATGGGCCTTGCCAACTTTTCCTATGTAAAGACCCCGGGAGCTTATGTAATCGTTGCTCTGTTCGATTATATCATTGCTTACGGCTGCCTCGGCCTCGGAGGAATGTTCAGAAAAACAAAATACAATGACAAGCTCAGCATTGCCTGCGGAGCATTCATTGTATGCTTTGTCAGATATATCTGTCATTTCATCAGCGGCGTTACGGTCTGGCGTGATTACACTCAGAATCTTAAGGCTTCGGCAATTTTTTCAATAACATACAACGGGTCATATATGCTGCCCGAAACGATAATTACCGTTATCGGCTGTGTTGCCGTGGCGGGAATACTCAAAAACAAAATAAAAGCCGTCAAGGCGGAATAATCCTTCTTGCCTAACGGCAAACTTTATGATAAAATGATACCGTAATAAGCCGTAAGGAGTGTTGAAAAATGCCCAAAAGAACTGATTATATTTCCTGGGATGAGTATTTCATGGGAATTGCCATGCTTTCCTCTTACCGCAGCAAAGACCCCAACACGAGAGTGGGAGCCTGCATAGTAAACGGAAACAACAGAATAATGTCTATGGGCTACAACGGCTTTCCGAAGGGCTGCAGCGATGACGAATTCCCCTGGGAGAGAAGCGGCGACGAATATGACACAAAATATCCCTATGTCTGCCACGCGGAGCTGAATGCAATTCTCAACGCCGGCGGCGCCGATCTTACGGGCTGCAAAATCTATGTGGCGCTTTTCCCCTGCAACGAGTGTGCAAAGGCCATAATTCAGTGCGGAATAAGAGAAGTTGTATATATTTCCGACAAGTATGACGGAACCCCCGGAAACAGAGCATCAAAAAGAATGCTTGATGCCGCAGGCGTGAAATACACTCAGCTTACCGTCGACCATAATGAGCTTCTGATAGATTTCAAAGAGGAAAGTATCTGATGGTGTTAAGCGTTAAGTGTTAAGTTTTTAGCTTTCAGTCCTTGCGTAATATGAAAACAGAGAGATGATTTTACGGAATATTTCCGGAAACCATCTCTCTTATTTGTTTATTGAAAACCCAAATCAGTTTTCACCGCTGTCACGGCGCTGGACAAGCACGGCAAAAATGATTATTGCGCCGCGGACTGCTTCGCAGAGGAAGGTGGGAACGCCGAGCATATTGAGCACATTGTTCATTACGCCGATTATGAGCATACCGACAAAGGCGCTGGCAAGGTTTCCTTTGCCTCCGCTCATTGCAGTGCCGCCCACAACAACTGCGGCTATGGATTCCATTTCAAATCCGCTGCCTGCATTTGCAAAATCCATGGAGCCGATTCTGGCGACATATATCACGGCGGCAACGGCACACATAAGACCGCTGAGTGCATAAACGCGGCGTTTTACCGTGTTTACTTTAATGCCGGAGTATCTTGCCGCTTTTTCATTTGAACCGACGGCGACTACCTGTTTGCCGAAAGCGGTTTTACGGTAAGTGAAATATAAAACGACCGCAATGGCGACCCAGTAGATAATCGGAAGAATAACCTGACCGCTGATTTTCAAAGAGGCAAGCTGCTTGAAGCCGGAGGGAATATTCGGGTTGAAATTTTTTGTGAGCTGCTGAGTTACGGAACGGAAAATTTTCATTGTGCCGAGGGTAACGATAAACGGAGGAATTTTGCCGTATGAAACAAGCAGACCGTTGATTTCTCCGAATACACAGCCGAGCAGAAGTGATGCGATAATAGCAATAATATAAGCGGGTGCTCCGTTCAGACCGACTCTGACAAGAAGTCCGGCAGCCGGATCAAGTAAATACATCAAAGCGGCACCGACCGCGCAGGTCATTGAGCCGACAGAAAGGTCGATTCCGCCGGAAACGATAACGAAGCACATACCAAGAGCGATAACGCCCGTATATGTATTGTTTCTGAGAATGTTCAGCCACGATTGCCAGAGCTTTGGAATAACGGCGGCGGCAGAGCCCTCATTAAAGCCGATAACAATGCATTGAACCGCAACCATAATGGCAAGGGCAATCAGTGTGGGAATTATACCGGCATTTCCGGAAAAAACAGATAGTTTTTTTGAAATGTTGCTTTTTGCTTTATTCATATTATTCGTTTCCTTTCCGTGCACCGGTAGCATAAATCATCATGTTTTTTTCGTTCATTTCATTGCCGCTGACTTCGGCAGCGATTTGCCCGTGGCGGAGTATTATTGCACGGTCACAGATACGCATGATTTCCTGGCCTTCCGAAGACAGTACGATGACTGCTATGCCGGAGTCGGCAAGGTCTTTTATGATTGAATAAATTTCTTCTTTGGCTCCGACATCAACGCCCTGTGTCGGATTGTCGAGAATAAGCACTTTCGGGTCTGAAATAAGCCACTTGGCAAGCACGACCTTTTGCTGATTTCCGCCCGAAAGGGTCGTAATGAGGTCTTCATCATTGCTCATTTTTATGTGCAGCTCTTTCGCTTTGCGGTCAAGAACCTTTTTTTGCTTTGTTTTGCTCAAAAATACCGAGCGGCAGTATTGCTTCAGCGTGGCAGCCGTACCGTTGTCCAGAATTGACATATCGGCAATAATGGCGTTTTCCTTACGGTTTTTCGGCAAGTATGCAATTCCCTCACGCATTCCTTCGTAGGGTGCAGACGGATGAATTTCTTTGCCGTCAAGAATGATTTTCCCCGTATATTTTCTGCCGTGAATTCCGAACACGGTTTCAAATATTTCACTTCTTTTGTCGCCGAGCAGTCCCGTTACGCCGAGCACCTCGCCGCTGTGCAGCGAAAGCGAAATACCGTCAAAATTATTTCCGTCGGAGAGCGACTCAAGCCGGAGTATTTCATCACCGTATTTTGCGCCGGAAGAGATGCTGCCGACATTCAGCTCGTGGCCGACCATAAATGAGGCGAGCTCTTCCGCATTCACATCGGCTATTCTTCCGTTGTTGACGGCTTTGCCGTTGCGAAGAACGGTGTAGCGGTCACATATCTGCATGACCTCATCAAGCTTATGCGAAATAAAAATCATTGCAATGCCTTGTTCTTTAAGGGTACGCATGATTTCAAAAACCCGTTCGATTTCGGTTCCCGTCAGCGACGCGGTAGGTTCATCCATAATGATGATTGAAGCCTCTGCCAGCAGAGCCCGTGCAATTTCAACCATTTGCTTATATGAAGCATCAAGCTCACTCACCATTTTTGAGGGTGAAATATCAATGCCGAGCTTTCCGAATAATTCCTTTGTTTTTTCAATCATCAGCTTCCTGTTTATGAAGGGGCCTTTTTTCGGGAATTTACCGAGAAACATATTTTCATAAACGGTCAGGTCGTTGATAAGATTAAGCTCCTGATGAATAAAAGCAATTCCGGCTTTCTGAGAATCAGCCGGGCCCGAAAAAACGGTTTTCTTTCCGTCAAGCAGGATTTCACCGTTATCTGCGGAAAAAATTCCTCCGAGGATATTCATCAATGTGGATTTGCCGGCTCCGTTTTCTCCGAGTAAGGCACAGATTTCGCCGCTGTTCAATTCAAAATCAACCGAGTCGAGCACATTGCCGGCACCGAAGGATTTTGATATGTTTTTTATGTTCAGTTTCATTTGTGCCTCCAAATCAAAACTTAATAAAATAAGCCGGCAGCCTTTATGTTAACAGGACTGCCGGCTTGTCTGACAGTATAATTAATAAACCGTGTTTTCGGCATCAATGTATTCGTCAACATTGGCTGCCGTAACTAT
This sequence comes from Acutalibacteraceae bacterium, assembly GCA_045642725.1. Lineage (GTDB taxonomy): Bacteria > Bacillota > Clostridia > Oscillospirales > Acutalibacteraceae > CAG-177. Next base: position 16,159 of record JAZUJJ010000087.1, on the reverse strand, counting down.
TGTTGTGGGGATTACGATTTCGCTTTCGCAGGTTTCGCCCTTGCAGAGTGAAACAGCGGTCTTAACCGCATCCTCAACCATTGAGGGGCTGTAAAGTGCCGAAGCAAGGCCGAGAGAAGCATACTTGGCATCTTTTATCATGTGGAAGTATTCCTGCATTCCGCCGCCGCCGGTAATAGCCTTGATATCGGTTCTGCCGGCTTCGGTGATAGCCTGAATGGCACCGATTGATGTTTCATCATCCAGTGAGAAAACAGCATCGATTTTGTCATGGCTTTCAAGAATATCGGTCATATCGCGCAGACCGTCATCGCGGGTGAATGCCGCTTCGCTTACTTCAAAAATGTTTGACTGGTCATAGCCGATTTCTTTAAGATAATCATAGAATCCCTGCTTGCGCTGTGCGGAAACAGAGCCTGCGGAAGGAACATCCATTACGGCGATATTGGCGGCTTCGCCGACCTTTTCGACAATGTATTTTGCGGATTCATAACCCATGCCGTAGTTGTTGCCGGTAACCTTGTAAATGCCTTCAACATCAATGTTTACATCAAAGTTGATAACGGGTATTCCCTGTGCGATGATTTCGGAAACGGCATCCTCCATACCTGTCCACTGAGGCCAGAGAACAACTGCATCGGCGCCCCAGATTACAAGGTCATTAAGGTTGGCCATCATTTCCGCTGCATCGGCAGATGTTGTAATTTTATAAGTTATGCCCTGCTCTTTGCAGTATTTTTCGGCATAGTATGCAACACCGGCAACCCAGCCGTGGGTTACATCGGGGGCGGCAATACCGATTTTATAACTGTCGGCAGTTTCTTCGGTTTTGGTGTTTGCGCCGCATCCGCATAATGCAGAACAGACAAACACAAAAATAAGAAGTACGGAAATTATTTTTTTCATAATAATCTGCTCCTGTCTGTTTTTTTGTTAATTATACTATATCACCGAAAAAAAAACAATATTACTTTTTATTATTGCAATTTATTTTTTCTTCTGCAATGAGCTTGCTTTGCTTCTGAGAATGTTTTTATCGACCATACCGAGCTTGTTGGCCTGAGGCAGCATAACCAGAGGCAGTGTAAACTGGTCAAAGCCGGTATCAATAAAGTCAAACAGAGCATCGCAGGCAAGGGCAACAGCAATCGCCTGTGCGGGAATACCGAGCTGAGTAAAAAGCACGGTGTAAGCCGTCATTGCTCCGCCGGGAATGGGCGGGGTTGCAATGGCAAGAATGCCGACGGAGAAAATCAGCATCACAATCCATGTTGCAGATATTTCCACATGGTAAAATGAAGCAAAGAAAAGAGCCGCTGTTACATAATTTATTGCGGTTGCGGGCTTCAGAGCAACTATGCCCAGAGGAATACCGAAGGATGAAATCGTGTTGCTGATACCGTACTGATTACGGCAGGCATTCATATTTGTGCCGAAAGCGGCGGCAGAAGAAGCCGTGGTAAGAGCGATAACAAGAGTCGGTAAACCTTTTTTCAAAAGCTCAATGGGGTTGGCTTTCATTCTTGCAGAGGTAATAAACAGCACCGCAGCAGCGGCAACGGGAATACAGCAGGCTCCGACAATAAAGAATTTACCTACGCTTGCAATGGAAGATGTTGAGTTTGACCAGATCAGGTTCAGTATAACAATGAAAATGAAATACGGAACAAGCCTGCTTATGAATTCAATAAGATACTGTACGATATAATTTATCTGTTCAACGGCCTTTGCCACCGCAGTGGTCTTTTTGCCGAGAAACAGCATTGCAATACCGATAACAACGGCGAGGAATATAATTTGAAGAGTATTTCCGTCGGTAAACGGACTGAATATATTTTTGGGTATAATGCCGAGTATCATTTTCAGCACAGAGGATAATTCGGAGGTGCCGGAGGAACTGAGCGAAACTCTGAGACCGAAAACAGGCAGCAGAATAACAGCAAAAACGGCAGTTGCGATATATACCGTGCTGATATAACCCGTGAGCAGTTTTTTGCCTATTTTTTTCAGCGTAGCCGCATCGCCGATGCCGTAAATACCCCATGCAACCGAAAGAAAAATCATCGGGCCGGCTATACAGCCGAGCATATCAAGAAATGTATCGTGCAGCGGATTGAGAAAATTGTCGAGTATGCTTTTTATTGTTTGCTCCGGGCAAAACGCTCTTCCGGATAAGCCGAGAAGGATTGCCGCGGCAATGGCGATTGCAAGGGAAATAAAAGGATTAAGAGTTTTCTTTTTGATTCTGAATAAATATGTGTTGACATTTTCGGAATATGAATATTCCGGAGAAAGACCGAGGTTTTTGAGAATGCTGTCACCGAGAAAACTGCCGGAGCTGTTTTTCTGAAAAACATTTTGCTGTTTGCCGAATATCTCAAGGGTGATGCAGTTTCTGAAAAAACGCTTTCCCGTTGACAAGCGCAGGCTTTCGCATCCTTCGCTTTCGGCTGTGTCAAGCAGAATTTCTTCGACGGTCATCGCATATCTTGCCGCTTCCTTGCTGTCAAGCTTAAGTGATGACAGATAAGCTCTTACCGTTTCAGAGCATTTGTCAATCGCCTGAGGTGAAAGTATATCTTCATATACTTCTGCTGTTTGCTTCATATAATATCCTCAATTCAAGGTTTTTATGTATTATAAACCATATTTGCCGCGGTTTTCAACTGTTTTGTGATTTATCGGCGAAAATCAACCGATAAATACAGTTGCAACGGACCAGCCGGGGATTGACGGGAGCGAGAGCTCATATTCATTTTTGGCGGTCTGTTCTGCATTTATTTCCGTCAGCGGAGCTGTCTGACCCATAAAGCTGAATTTGTTTCCGGCGGGATTTCTGACTTTGAGCGTCAGCTCTCCGCTTTCGCCGACGGTACAGTTGACTATACTTACTGCAATACATTTATTATTCTTGTCAACAACGGGATAGATACAGGCCTGGAGAGGGGAAAGAAGCTCTGCGGCAAAGCCGGAGCCGCTGATATATTTGCAGGCGTTCAGAAGCTGAGTGCGTTTTTCGGTGCTCTTTGTTCTTTCCCAGAGGTCGAAGCCGAAAACAGCCCATTTTGCACCTTTTTCCGTTGTGTAAATTGCAGATGCGGTACCGCAGATTTTAAGCTCACCCGTGCTCTGGGTGAAATACTGTGTAATTGCCTCAAGATTTTCACCGAAAATTTCATAATCGTTGTGCCGCCAGATCTGGCCGCCCCATTTGCGCCCTTCCATGCCCTTGTTAACGGGATGGTCGGTAAATAATTCACGCATTAGCTGAACATTTACCTGCCTTGCGCCTATGTCTTTTATGATTTTTCTCGCGGCAAGAGCTTCAACGGCTTTTCCGTCACAGATAACATTTTTGCCAAGCAGAAATTCCGCTTCGTCGCTGCTCAGAGCCTCGGCGACCTTGCCGTTAATGACATAAACGGGAGCTTCTTTATCGGTAAATGCCACGGGAACGGCGCAGTATCTCAGCCCCTCGGCAAAGAAAATTTCTTCGTGTGAATAATCAAAAGGCTTCTTGCTTTTGATCAGGTATGCGGTTTTCGGGAAAAAGGGAGTAAGGCCGGAAACGGTGCCGCGCTTTGAAACCTCCGAAAGCTTTTCCCAGTAAGGTCTGTGCTTTGCAAAGGCTGCAAGCATTTCGCCGTGCCAGCTCATCGGCTCATAGTCATTCATCAGAATTGCATAGCTCATGGCCGTGCTTCCGTTTGCAAGATAGCAGGAGGTCTCAAAGCAGGTGCCGGCAATGCTTTTACCGAAAACAACATCGGGCAGGCTTTCAATTTCCGGGCGCTTTTCGGTGACATAATCCGGCAGCAGCATATTCTGATAAGCAAGGAATGAGGATTTGTTGATAAAATCGGCAGGGGAGTAATCATTATATGAGCCGCCGCCCGCTCTGTAAGCGGGGTCAAGCCCGGTGGCATCCTTCATGGCATCAAACAGAAAGCCTATGCCGTGGCCTGTGTAGCCGCCGTTGGCACAGTTTTGCAGAGCCATTCTGCACTGCGGAAGCTCTTCATGAATGACAAGGCCGAGATGATAGGTGAAATCATAAAGCGAAGAGCGGAGAAATTCAACATGTTTTTTTCTTATTTCAATATCTTTGTGAATGGCTTTGACAAGACCTTCACGGTCAAAATCCGTGCCGTAGCGGCTGTTGAATTTTTCCATGCACCCGTCGCAGAAACAGCCGTGTCTGACGGGGTCGTGGTTGACGGCCCGCAGGTCATCATCGACCCATACGCTGTAAGGCTTTACCGCACGCAGATAGTACCTGAGAGCGGAAAAAGTATAATTTCTGAAATATTCGTCATTCCAGCAGAAACAGTAATCTGCTTTTGTGCCGTCGGCATCAACCATTTTGCCTACCTTTGAATCGGGGCCGACAAGACCCGTGCAGTCACGGCTGCACATATATTGACCGTGACCGATTGAATTACTGAGCTGTAAGGAAACACGGATACCCGCCTTGCGGAATTTCTCTGCACTTTCCGTAAGGGCAAGAGCGTCGGCGGCGTGCTTTTCAAGGGGAGGAAAGCCGTAATCCGTAGCAAACCAGACCTCATCACAGGAGCCGGGATGTTTTTTTATTTCGTTAATGAGAGAATCAATAAATTCGGGATTTTTCTGAGTTTCGCTTCCGAGGCGCTGAGTGAGCATAGCTTTTCACAACCTTTTCCGATTTTAGATAATTATAAGCATTTTGAAGACCGAAATCAATAATTTGTTGCTTTTTGATAAATAAAATGATATTTTTATATATAGCAGACAACGGAGGTAAATTATTATGAAAAAAATATTTTCGGTTTTTCTTTGTTTAATAACGGTGCTTTCCGCAGTTCAGCTTACTGCTTTTGCGGAGGAGGCAAAAACAAGCCTTAACGCTGAGGATTACATCATCACAAATCCTTACGAAAATGTTGACTGGGACACCGTCAGCACTTATAAAGCGCAGTTCCATTGCCACACAAATGCTTCCGACGGCTTTCTTACCATAAAGGAAGCAATCAGGCATTACTATGACCTTGATTATGACATTGTTGCCATTACCGACCACGGTACAAATAACCTCGGTTGGAATAAGGTTCCCGAAAATATTCCTCTGATGAGAGCTATTAAAAAGGAACGCTCCGGGGGAGCATATAACCCGATCATTCCTCTCTCTGAAGAAGAGTATGCATCTTATCTTAACGGAACCGCAGTACCTTCTGACGGAATCGTTAGAACCAATGACGACGGCCTTGTTGATGTTGCTCTCGGAAATGAGCTTAATATGGCAACACCCTTTGCCGACTGTCATCTCACTCATTACTGGTGTGATTACGGCCAGGGGCTTGCCGGAGTTTACGGTGACTATGAAACTCCTTCAAAAGAGAGCTCAAAGCAGGGCGGTGTGGTTATGCTTGCTCATGTCGGCGAATATGTTTACACTAATAAGGATACAACATCAAGATATCATGTGGGTCAGCCTGTTGAAGAATATTATGCAAATAAGTTTGCACGCATTTTCCTTGACAATGCCGTCGGCAAGCAGGCAGGCTCCGTTTGCGGAATGGGAATAAACAGCTCGGAGGATGAGCACACCCGCTGTGACAGAATTCTGTATGATGAAATTCTTGCGAAGACGATACCGAACGGTGTTGTGCCCTGGGGCTTTACATTTTCGGATTCTCACAACATTGCATCAATGAATAATGCGTACTGTATGATGCTTATTCCCGATTGGCACGGGCTTGACAATGTACAGCGTAACGAAAAACTTCGTTCCTGCATGGAAAACGGTGAATTTTTCGCAGTTTCTCATTATTCAAACGGTGTTGAGCTTGACGGAGAAAGAGAATTTACGGGAATTGAGCCCGACACAAGCTGGGAGCCGGAGCTGCTTGCCACGATGAATGATACTCCCATAGTAAGAAGAATTTCCGTTGATGAGAAAGAAGACACCATAACCGTTGAAACGGAAAATGCAGACAGAATAGTATGGGTTTCCGACGGTAACGTTATCAAAAGAGAAGTTTCCGAAATGAATGAAGAAAACAAATGTGTTTTTACTCTTTCACTTCACAGTGATGACCTTAAAGAAAATCTGAATTACTATGTCAGATTTTATATAACCGGGCCTCAGGGCATCTGCTATTCACAGCCTATGGTTATAAAAGCGGCAGACGCAAACGGGAATCCTATAGAATACACTCCTGTTGATGTACCGAAGACCCGTGACCTTCCTGCTTTTCTCAGAGCTTTTGTAACCGTTCTTGACTGGCTTGTTTTTAAGTGGAATCCGGTTATCTGGGCTTTCAAATACTTTGCACTCGGTTATAATCCGATTGAGCGGCTTATCAATGACCTGACTTTTTGGAAATAAGGGAGTGTGATTTTATGAAATATATTAGCAAAAGCTGGAGCGAAAAAGAAATTTCCCGTGTTGCCCTCGGATGTATGCGTATTGGGAATATGAATGAAAAGCAGGCTGATGAGCATATTCTCAACGCCGTTGAGCAGGGCATAAATTATTTTGACCATGCCGATATTTACGGCGGCGGAAAATGCGAAGAGGTTTTCGGCGGAGTTCTGAAACGCAGCCCGGGGCTTCGTGATAAAATTATCATTCAGACAAAATGCGGCATTCGCAGCGGAATGTATGATTCCTCAAAGGAGCATATATTGTCAAGTGTTGATGCCTCTCTCAAACGCCTGGGAACGGAGCACATTGATGTGCTTTTGATTCACAGACCCGATATGCTTATGGAGCCGGAAGAAATGGCACGGGCCTTTGATGAGCTTGAAAAAAGCGGAAAGGTCGGTGCTTTCGGTGTTTCCAATTTCAGCTCGGCACAGATTGAGCTTCTTCAAAGATGTATGAGCCGTAAGCTTGTAATAAATCAGATGCAGTTCAGCATAGCTCACGCCTATCTTGTGAGCAGCGGCGCAAATGTGAATCTCACAAACGAAAGCGGCACGGTTCGTGACGGTTATATCCGTGATTACTGCCGCCTTAATGACATAATGATTCAGCCCTGGTCGCCCCTGCAATACGGTTTTATTTCCGGTGCTTTTCTCAAAAACGGTGATTATACATCTCTTAATGAAAAGCTGGCGGAAAAAGCCGAAAAATACGGAATAACCGATACGGGGGCTGCCATAGCCTGGCTTCTTCGCCTGCCGGAGAAAATGCAGCCCGTTGTCGGCACGACAAATCCGGGAAGAGTTAAAGAAATCTGTAAGGCCGCAGACACGGAAATGAGTGCAGAGGACTGGTATGAGATATACAGAGCGGCAGGCTATGAGCTGCCGTAAGCATCTTATTCAGCGCAGAACGAAAAAATAAAAAAGATATAAAAATTCCGGGATAGCAGAGAAAAAATCTGAAATCCCGGAGTTCTCTTTTATTTTTGCAGGCTGAAATATTCGTCTGCTGTAAGCTCGCCGTTTTCGTTATATGCAACGGCTCTGATTTTGCCGTCTGCAAAGGTAAGCATTGTTGCAATAAAGCCGTTATTGCCGTTCTTACCGCCTGTAACCATTCTTTGGAACGGAACGGAGCCATCATAGAAATGAAGATCAAAACGGTGTAAATGGCCTGATACGGAAGCATCTATGCCTATTTTGCTCAGCATTCCGAGCCAGTTGGAGCCGTCAAGACTATCCATTGCCGGCTGGTGAACAACGCAAAGCTTATATTCGGAGTTTTCATCGGAGCTGATATTTCCGAGCCATTCGGTTTCACGGGCAATGTAAGACCTGAAATCTATAAGACCGCTGTATTCGGGGTGACCGTCTTCCTTATCTTCACCGCCGTCAAGTACGACCGACCAGAGGGGACCGTAATTGAATGTATAGTAAAGACCGCCTGAGGTGGTTCTGAAATATTTCAGCATTTCCGGGGCAAATTCGCCTCTCGGCTCGTGATTTCCTCTTGCATAGGCAACGGGGATTTCACCCTTTGAAAAATCATGAGCATAAGTGAGAATATTCAGAAAATCGGATTTTTTGACCATTTCGCTGACAATATCACCGCAGAGTATAATAAGTGAGGGCTCGGTTTCAAAATTTGCCGCGGCTTTTTCAGCGGGACCCGGATTGGCGTGAATATCGGAAAGAACAAGGGCGTTTATTTCTTTTTCGCCGTTGTAGCCTTTGAATTTCACGGGCTTTGAATCAATGGTTTTGCCTTTGACTGCGGAATAGGCAAGCTTTGTGCCGACATACTGTGAATGATAAACAAATTCGTTGTTGTCTATGTGCTGTTTCGGAACCCTGACAGCGTGAATTGTGTCAAGGGTGAGTATGTTTCCGCCGATTTCATCATAAGCTGTGTAGTCTTTTCCGTTATAGGTGTAGGTCAGATATCCGGAGCCTGGGCGGGTCGTTGACCATATGACCGTGTACATTCCGTCGCCGCTCTCAAAAACGGCAGGCTCAATATTGACCTTGAAATTTATACTCAGCACGGGCAGGGAAAGGGCCGCCTGAACAGCAATGATTGCCGACATAATGAAGCTGAAAACAGTATTGAAAAATCCCATATTTATTCCTCCGCAGATTTATTTTTTCAGAAACAGTATTTACTTTATTTTGTTGAGTGCTGATAAACTGACAATAAGAACCGCAAGGCACAGAGGCGTTACTATCCACGGGCTGACATTAAAGCCGATGAGAATATAGCCTGCTGCGGAAATGGCTGCCGCAAGTGTTGCGTAAGGCAGCTGAGTTTCAACATGATTTATGTGCTCGCATTGAGCTCCGATTGACGAAAGCACGGTCGTGTCCGAAATCGGTGAGCAGTGGTCGCCGTAAACGGAGCCTGCCAATGTGGCACCGAGCATCGGAATCAATGAGGAAGAGGCGGCACCGTTTGAACAAATCATTGTAACGATGGGAATCAGGATGCTGAAGGTTCCCCAGGATGAGCCCATTGAGAATGACATAACGGCGGCAATCACGAAAACAATGAACGGCAGGAATTTCAGCGCTGTATCAAGCTCTTCAACAAGTCCCGAAATAAGAATTCCCGTTCCGATCATTTCACGGCAAACGCCGCTCAGACTCCATGAAAGAATCAGAATCAGCATGGGCGGCACAATGCTGCCGATACCGTTTACGATGTTTTCAATAAATTCTTTCGGCTTCATAAGCTTCCGCGGCAGATAAAGCACAGCCGCCGTGAGAAGTGCGGCAAAGGCACCGAGAGTAAGACCCGCGGTGGGATTTTCACCGATAGCCTGTGAAAAGGGAACTCCGTTAAAAAATCCGCCGACATATCCCATTCCGAGAATGGCGCAGATAATCAGAACTGTAATCGGAAGCGCAAGGTCGATGACCCGGCCTGATTTTTTGCCGTCGGCTTCTGTTTTGTCTTCTTCGGGCTTGCTTTCAACGGCGGCTTGTTCCGCTTTTTTCATCGGGCCGAAGTCTTTTCCGGTCAGACAGATGAAAAAGACCATAACGAGGGTCAGCACTGCATAAAGATTGTAAGGAATCGTTGAAAGGAATGTATGAAAACCGTTTTCCCGGCTTACTTCACTTGCTACGGCAACGGCCCAGCTTGAAACGGGAGCGATTATGCACACCGGAGCGGCGGTTGCATCAATGATATAAGCGAGCTTTTCACGGGAAATTCCGAAACGGTCAAATACCGGGCGCATAACCGTGCCGACGGTAAGACAGTTGAAGCCGTCATCAACGAAAATAAGAATACCAAACAGTGCTGCCGCAAAGCCTGCGCCGCGCTTGTTTTTCAGCCTTTTTCCCGCAAAACGGCCGTAGGCTTCACTGCCGCCGGATTTTGAAACAAGCATAACAACGGCCCATAAAAGTCCGAGAAAAATTATCATATAGGCATTTGACGAGATTTTTGAAAACATCATGTCAAACAGATGTGAAACGGCGGCGAATACAGTTTCCCCTGCGGCAATGCTGTAAATCGCCACACCCGAAACAAGACCTAAAAACAAGGAAAAATATACTTCTTTTGTTATGAGTGCAAGAGCAATCGCAATAAGCGGAGGCAGGACAGAAAAAATCCCGGTTTCAATAATCTGAAAATCCATACAGTCCTCCTTATACAGATAATAAATATCAATCATTATTTTATATCTCTTTACGAAAAAATGCAAGCTGTCATTGACAGAATCCGGAGATAAAATATCAAACGGAGCTTTGAAAAAACGGTTTGATGAAATAATCCGCATTACACGGTCATTTCAAATGTTAAGAAAGTGATTTTTTATAATCTTTGCTCTGTTTTTCTTCAAAGGCATTTACAACCCCGTCGGTTTTTGATAAAATCAACATATATATTATTCCGGTGAAAAAGCATAAAAATAAAGTGAGGTATAAATCATGGGCACAATAATAGGTATCGGCGGCGGATTTGACGGCGAATACGGCTGGCAGCTTGCCGAAAAAATAATTGCAAAAACAGGTAAGAAAAACCCAAATTATCTTTTGATTCCCACCACGGGTTATGATTTTTCCAACGGAGAAATTTCAATATACAGCAAAATGGGCTGTGACTGTGAAATTCTTTATCTGACCCACGGTTATATTACCGAGGAATTTGTTGCCGAAAAAATCAGAAGAGCCGATATAATCAATGTTCCCGGCGGTAATCTTAAATTCTGTATGGATTACTGGTTCAGGACCGGTGCGGTAAAATATCTTAAAGAGGCATACGATGACGGAAAGATTCTTTTCGGCGGTTCCTCGGGCAGTATGTGCTGGTTCAGACAGGGCTTTGACGATTGTGCACCCAACGGCGAATTTATGTTTGTTGACGGCTGTGACATCATTCCTTATAACAATGTTCCCCATTATGAGGGTGCATTCTGGAATTCCTTCAACGATTATGCCGATAAAACTCCATTGTCAACCATTGCCTGTGAAAATGATACCGCAATAGTTTATGAGAACGGTAAATACTCACTTCTCATTTCCGGCAAAAGACCCGACGCAAGAGTATGGTTTTTTGATGCGGCAGACGGCTATAAGCGTTATGACCTGACCGCTCACCCGGAGATATTGGAAAGACTTTGATAAGCGCCGTAACGGCCGAAAGAGAAAGAAAGGTACGATAATGAAAAAGATATTAAAATCTTTAATTTCAGTTATTTGTGTTTTTGCTTTGCTGATTTCCGGCGGCGTAGTGTTTGCCGCGGAGACAGATGAATGCAAATGCGGAAAAGACCCCGTAATAATGATTTCGGGTTTCGGTGCAACAACTCTTGCTCTTGACGGCAAGGCTGTTTTTCCGCCCTCAGCCGACAGCATAATTTCAATTCTCGGAAAATACGGCATTGATATCGGCACCGGACTTGTTGAATTTCTGCTGACCAAGGACATTGACAATATGGGAAATGCCCTTATCAAGGCGGTCAATGAGATAATCGAGCCCATCAGAATGAATAAGGACGGCTCCTCATATTATGATGTCAAGCCCATAGTTTACGGCCCGGAGGAAACCTCACTTGCCGCTTTCAAGGCAAATGATATGCTTGATTATGTGCCCTACACCGGCTCCGATTTTCTTGATATGCAGATGATTGCCGACGAGGTAGGCGAGGACCATTGCTTTAATTTCACCTTTGACTGGAGAAAGAGCAACTCAGTCGTTTCCGATGAGCTTCTTCAATATATCGAAGGGGTAAGAGAGCTTACGGGTCACTCAAAGGTTGATGTTTACTGCATAAGTCAGGGCAGCCTGCTTATGGGTGAATATCTTGCCAAGTATTCCGACAAGGGATATCTTGACAATGTTGTTTTTGATACACCGCTGCTCGGCGGCTCAAACCTTGTAAGTGACATTTTTGATTCCGACAATCTTTATCTTGATTTTGAAGGAATACTTGAACTGCTCGGATGTATTCTTCACACCGAAATGAATCTGAGCTCCATTGCGGAAAAATTACCCAGAGATACCCTTGATTTTATTGTTCATGTTGGTGCAAAGCAGGTTATTTTTCCCGTTTGCATTTACGCCCCCGCTTTTTGGGAAATGCTTCCTCCCGATAAAACGGATTACTTTGCCGGGCAATTTCTCACCGAGCCCGAGTGCGAACCCATGATAAATCAGATAAAGGGCGTTCAGCAGACCTTTATGAGCAATGTTTCCGATATTCTTCACACGGCAGAGGAAAACGGTGCTTCGGTTTATATCAAAGCCTGCTCGGACCTGCCCGTTCTGACGGGAAGTCAGATAAACTCCGACGGAATTGTAAACACGGTTTACTCCTGCGGTGCCGTGTGCTCCGAATTCGGCAAGACCTTTGATGAAGGCTATGTTCAGGCGGCCGATAACGGTAAATACTCCGTTTCACCGGGCAGAACTGTTGACCTTTCCTGCGGCTACTATCCCGAGCACACCTGGGTGGTTTCGGGGCTGTATCACGGCCAGGTGGAATGGGACCGTCATTCCCTCGGCCTTGTTATGGAACTGCTTACCGGCAAGAGCATCAATGACGCTTATTCGTCCTATGAATATCCGCAGTTTATGGTTGACGAGTCACCCACTGCCGATGTTGCCGTAACCTTTGACTCGACCAATTCGCTTTTCCTTGCCTGTGAAAACGGCAAGAGTGTCTGCGACAGAATTACTCTTAAGAACACAAGCGGAAAGAAAAATATAGTTGTCAAGGATGTTTCCTGCAAAAACGCAAGCATAAAAATCAACGAAAGCTTCCCGATTTGCCTTAAACCCGGCGAAGAAATAACCCTGACATATACCGATTGCTTCAATTCCGCACCCTGTTACGATACCGTTACCGTAAGCTATTCAAATGCGGATAAGCTGACAAAAACTCTTCAGAAGAGCTTCGGCTTTACCGCCCTTGAAAACTATTCCGGCGTAATCAGAACGGATACCCCGGCGAAGGGCTACAACCCCGGATTTATTCAGAGAATAATTTGCTTTATTGCAAATGTTTTTGACAGAATTGCCGCTTTGTTCAAATAAAATAAGGAATAAGAAAGAACTGTAAATTTATGGAAATCAATCCATTCTTTTACAGTTCTTTTTATGTATGCTGTAATTTTTAACAGCCTTTTTACTGCCGGGCTCTTTGAAAATGTCAAAAAGTCCGCTGCCTGTAAATTCTTGCGAAAATGATATATAAATGTTATACTAAAGTGCAGTCGGCTGCACATGATTTGAAAGGAGAACAATAATGCCACATATATTTTCAAAAGAAGAAATTTTCGCTCAACTTCGCTTCCTCGGTGTGCCGACAGATAAGCCCGTTACCGTTCACACTTCACTGAAAGCGATTGGTGAAGTTGAAGGCAGAGGTGAAGGTTTTCTTGATATACTTATTGAATATGTAACCTCCGACGGCGGTTTGCTCTGCATACCGACTCATACGTGGCATCGCTGCGGCGGAAGCGGACAGATAACTCTTGATGTCTGCTCAGATGATGTCTGCATAGGCACACTTGCTAAAATTGCCTCAACTTATAAAAATGTTCATCGCACCTTAAATCCGACTCATTCCCTTGCAATTTTCGGTGATGATGAAAAGGCGGCGTCATTTGCTTCTCTTGATAATTCACTTGTCTCTTCATCTGATCCGAACAGCTGTCTGGGAAGCTTTATCTCTCAGAACGGTTATATTCTGCTGATCGGTGTCGGGCAGGAAAGGAACACATTTCTTCATGTTGTTGAGGATATGAACAATGTTTCAAACCGCCTTTCAGAAGAGCCTTACCCCGCAACCGTAAGACTTGCGGACGGAAGTATCATTGAGAAGCCGATTAAGCTTATCGCTCCACAGGGAATCGGTGATGTTTCACGGAATTATCCAAAGCTTGAGCCTGCCTTCCGTCTCGGAGGCGCAATAAAATACGGCAAAATCGGCTTCGCAGACGCTCAGCTTTGCAATGCAAAAAAGATAGCTGAAATATTCTCGGATATTATCAGAAAGGCTGACGGCAAAGAGCTTTTTGCGGATGATGCTCCGTTGTTCGAAGAATTGTATAAGCCGTATGAAATTAAAAACAAGTCAGGAGAATGATAAAATATGCTTGCTGCTCAGATTTCGATAGATAATCTGAAAAAAGACCAACTTGAAAGTTATTACAGTTATCTGAAAAAATGCGGATTGGATATTCTGCTTATATCGTGCTGTGAGTTTTTCTGTGAGGGTGAAGAACGTGCGGAAATTCTCACGAGGATGCGGAAGGCAATAAAATATTATGAAGAAAAAGGCCTGCAGGTCATCGTCTGGACAAGCTCTCTGGGCTACGGAGGCAAACGCGGCGAGGATTTTCACTCTCTTTTTCCGACGTTTACGGGACTTACTGATTTCACGGGCAGAAGCGTGGACGCTGTCTGCACGCTTGACGAAAACTATGTTTCTTACATGAAGCGCAATGTGCGCGATTTCATAAATGCGGGCGCAAAAACCATCCTTTGGGATGATGACCTTGTTCAGTCTGTAAGGCCCGGTCTTGTATGCTGCTGTGAAAAGCATCTGAAAGCATTTGAAGAAAGAACGGGTAAAAAGCTTACTCCGAAGGAGTGTGAAGCTTTGTTTACAGGCGAACCTTCGCCCGAAAGGACTGCTTATCTTGACCTTATGGGTGATTCGCTGAACAGCTTTTGCCGCGAAATGCGTGAAGCCGCCGATGAGCTTAATCCGAATGTCAATATGGGACTGTGCGCAAGCTTTACACATTTTGATATTGACGGAGTGCATATGGGCGATACTGTACGTCTGCTTGCAGGAAAAGACTGCAAGCCGCTTCTCAGACTCAGCGGCGCGCCCTACTGGGCAAGCTTTGCACCGAGATACAAAGGAAACAGTCTTGCAGGCGTAATGGAATTTGTAAAAATGCAGTACGGCTGGTATGAGGACAGCGGTATCACGCTTATGGATGAAAACGACTGTTATCCACACGATGACCGTATTGTACCTGCCGCGTTTTCGGAATTATATGATAAAATAATGCTCACTCTGCCGGAGATTATAAGGCACAAATACATTTTCTGCTTTTCGCCGGACAGCGGCTGCAGAAGATACATGGAAGCGCACATAAGCGATATGGATGACGACGAAAAAATGAGTGTTCTGATTTCCGGACTTTCTCCTGCGGGACTTCGCATTTATCAGCATGAACACCTACTGCGCGGAGCAAAGCTGCCTCCCGAATACCCGGGCAACGGGAAGATGTTTGAACGTTTTACTCAGCCGTTCGCAGGAATATTTGCCGCCCTCAATTCATTCCCGACAAAATATTCAGGTGGCGGTGCGGGAATGGTATTCGGTGAAAATGCACGTTATCTGAGCGATGAAGAACTGTCCGCAGGTCTTATTCTCGACATGAAAGCCGCTCTGATACTCCGTGAACGGGGCGTTGATGTTGGCTTTGAAAATGCGATAACACTCAAAAACAATCCCTCCGCAGAGAGCTTCGGCACATCGGAGGAATACTTTGAAGAGCCTGACGGTGTATTTTATAATTTAACATTGAAAAGAAATACCCGTATACTCAGCACATTCAAAACAGACAAGCAAAATGTTCCTGCCTGCTGGACTTACACAGATGCCCTCGGGCGCAGGTTTGCGGTATATGCCTTTGACGGAGAAACCCTTACCTACGGTGTTACGAGCGGTGCTCCCGGAGCGGTATTTTCAGCTTCAAGACAGCGTCAGCTTAACGAAATATATGAATTTCTGTCGGGAAAAAGCCTTCCGTTCCTTATCATCGGGCAGCCCGGACTTTATGTTCAGTATCTGAGCAATGCAGACGGCAGTGAGGCGGCGTTTGTTCTCTGCAATATTTCCCCAGACCGTTTATTCTGTACGGAAATTGAAGCCGATACGGAATATGAGCTTACGGATCAGCTTTATGAAAAACAGTGGAGCATGGGAAGCGTCAGACTGCTTTGCAGCGGCATGCAGCCTTATTCCTACTCAGCATTCAGAATGAAAAACACCAAGAAACGACAATAAAAATAAGAAGTCAGAATCAATTCAAAATTCTGACTTCTTGTTTTTTTACCTAGGCAAAAGGGAATCGAACTCGATATGCCTTAAAAAGTGAGCTTCACGCACATTCAGGCGTTTTTCTCCTTGAAATACGGAAGTATTCCTGCGTCGAAGAAACACCTGACTGCACGCAAATCTCATCTTTTTAAGGTGCAAGCAGTTTTGGCAGACAGATT
>JAZUJJ010000086.1:0-15307 GCA_045642725.1 Acutalibacteraceae bacterium | reverse complement strand
CTTGTCAATACCGGATCTGTCGCAACTTTGAATGTTATAAATCACTCAAAGATAAGGCTGTCTTCAACGATTTTATCTCAAAAACTGTTTTACAAAAGAATATTCCGGGATTTCAGATGCTTATCTGCTATCCCGGAATTGCTTTTTATCTTTTTGTTTTACTTCTTCGCAAGTGAAATAATATCAATTGCACCTACGGGGCACTGAGCGTGGCAATCACCGCAGCCAACGCATTTTTCGTAATCGACCTTGGCACAGAAGCGGTCCATTGTTATCGCCTCATGCTGACAGGTCTTTACGCATTTCATGCAGCCGATACATCCGGCAGAGCATTCCTTACGGGTCTGAGCGCCCTTGTCGTGATTCTTACAGAGAACGGCCGCTTCGATTCCCTCAAGAGGAAGAAGCTCAATAAGACCCTTGGGGCAGGTGTTGATACATTTCTTACAGGCCTTGCAGCGGGTGGGGTTGATTCTCGCAATACCGTTGCAGATGCTTATGGCCTCATATTCGCAGGCTTTAAGGCAATCGCCGTAGCCGATACAGCCGTAAATACATTCCTTGGGGCCGCCGAAAACCTGAGATGCCATACGGCAGCTCATAACGCCCTGATATTCAAGCTTGAGCTGTGCCGTTTCATTATGGCCTCTGCACATTACCACTGCCGCCATGGGCTTGACAGTTCCGGCCTCAACACCGAGAATTGCACTTATCGCCTTTGCGGCTTCGTTTCCGCCGGGGTTACACATGGCAGTGTTGGTGGTTTCTCCCTTTGAAAGAGCGGCGGCGTAGCCGTCACAGCCGGAAAAACCGCAGGCACCGCAGTTGGCACCGGGAAGACATTCTCTTATGGCTTCCGCCTTTTCGTCAACGGGCACGGCAAAAACCTTTGAAGCAATGGCAAGAATAAGAGCCGCAATGGCGCCGATGACCGCAAGAATGACAACAGCGGTAATTATAAGTTGTATATTCATATCATTTACCGCCTTTCTTATTTACCGAAAATTCCTTCGACAACTCCCGCAAAGCCCTGGAAAGAAAGGGAAACGAGAGAAGCCGCAATGAGAGTTATGGGCAGACCGCGCAGAGCCTTGGGAATATCGTTGCTTTCAAGTCTTTCTCTGACGCCGGCGAACATTATCATTGCCACCATAAAGCCCACGCCGCCGCCGATTGAGTTGATCATTGAGGAGGCAAAGCCGTAGCCCTTTTCAATGTTGAGCAGTACAACGCCGAGAACAGCGCAGTTTGTGGTGATAAGGGGAAGATAAATACCGAGTGCCTGGTAAAGGGAGGGTATGAACTTCTTGAGCACTATCTCAACAAACTGAACAAGAGCGGCAATAACAAGAATGAATACTATTGTCTGAAGGTATTCCAGACCGTTTTTAACAAGGAGGAACTTGTTGATGGGGTATGTAACCGCCGTTGCAAGAGCCATAACAAAGATAACGGCAACGGACATACCGAGAGCTGTATTGAGCTTCTTTGAAACTCCGAGGAAGGGGCAGATGCCGAGGAACTGACAAAGAATGAAATTCTCGGTGAGAATGGCAGTAAGGAAAATAGCAATCATGATTCGGCACCCTCCTTTCCGCAGGAATCACAGTTTTCTTTGTTTACAAGTGCGCAGGAGTGAGCCATGGGGCAGCTTGCGCAGCCGCTGAGCTCAGCTCTGGGCTTGCCTTTACCCTCGGCAATCCTGTTGGCAAGAGCCATAACAAGACCGAAAACAAGGAAGCCGCCGGGAGCCATGACAAGAATACCGATGGGGTCGCTGAGAATGTTGTGGAAGCCTGTAAAGCTTTCAACTCCGAAGAGCTTTGTAAGGCTGTTGATGCCGTCAAGGAAGGAGCCGGAGCCGAGAACCTCACGGATAGTTGACATTACAACAAGAGCAAAGGTAAAGCCGATGCCCATTCCGAGACCGTCAAGGAATGAAGCGGGAACGGAATTTTTGCCTGCAAATGCTTCTGCTCTGCCGAGAATGATGCAGTTAACAACAATAAGGGGAAGATATACGCCGAGAGCATCATTAAGAGCGGGAACAAAGGCCTTGACAAGCATCTGAACTATCGTAACAAAGGAAGCGATAACAACGATATAGGCGGGTATTCTTATCTTTGAGGGAATGACCTTTCTCAGTGCGGAAATAACCACATTGGAGCAGATAAGAACGAGGGTGGCCGCTACGCCCATACCGATTGAATTTGTAACGGAAACAGAGGTGGCAAGGGTGGGGCAGGTTCCGAGCACAAGACGGAGAACGGGATTTTCTTTGATTATGCCCTTTGAAAATTCTTTACCGAGTGATTTCTTTTCAGCCATTTGCGCTCACCTCCTCTGTAATTTTTGCATAGCATTCAAGAGCGTTGTTTACGGCGTCGGTAATACCCGTTGAGGTTTTTGTTGCGCCGGAAACCGCATCAACCGTACCGCCGTTCTTTGTAAGTGCGGCGGATTCTTTAAGGCCGATAAACTGGGCAAGCCAGTCCGCCTTTGTCGTGAGCTTGCCGCCCACGGAGGGTGTTTCGTCAATGGAAAGGAAATTCAGCTTTGTTACGGCACCCTCGGCGTCAACACCGACCATAAGGGTGATTTCTCCGTTATAACCGCCCTTGCCGACTGCGGTGACGGCATAGCCGACAATCTTTCCGCTTTCATCCTTGGCAACGGCATAGGAGCCGAATTCATTTTCGCCTGTCTGGCTGAAATCCTTGCCCTCGGGCAAAACGTCAGCCATGGCTTCCTGAGCCGCCTTTGCGTCATTGGCGGCAATCGTGGGAGCAGTTACCTCATTGGTAACACCGAGAAGAACGGCGGCAATAAGGCAGATAACGAAAAGCACAAATGTAGGTACAAGATATTCCTTTACTTTTTTCATGCTGTCGCCCCCTTTGCCTTTTTCTCTTTTTTGGGTGTGCCGAAGGGCTTGGGAGTGGTTGCCTTCTCAATAAGAGGACAAAGAACATTCATGAGAATGATTGAATAGGAAACGCCCTCGGGAAGAGAACCGAAAAGTCTGATAAGGCAGGTCACTGCACCGCAGCCGATACCGAAAATGATTTTGCCCTTGAAGGTAATGGGGCTTGTGGTGTAATCGGTAGCCATAAAAATGGCGCCGAGGAAAAGGCCGCCGCTCATAAGCTGGTAAGCAACATAGTTAAGGTCGCCTTTTCCGGCAATGAGCATGATTACGGCAACCGTGCCGATATATGAAAGAGGAATTGTCGGAGTGATGACCTTGAAGATAACAAGGTAAAGACCGCCGAGAATAAGAGCGAGAATGCAGGTTTCGCCAAGGCAGCCGCCTCTGACACCGATA
Source organism: Acutalibacteraceae bacterium (assembly GCA_045642725.1). Classification (GTDB taxonomy): domain Bacteria; phylum Bacillota; class Clostridia; order Oscillospirales; family Acutalibacteraceae; genus CAG-177. The sequence goes on along the minus strand of JAZUJJ010000086.1, from coordinate 11,982 downwards.
AACATTTCAAGCATTGAGGGCAGCTCGCTCTGCTCTGCAACAAGGGGTGTTGCGCCGCTGAGAGCGTCAACGGAACCGAGGTTCATAAACCCGGCAAGGGGCTTTGTCCATTCCATCATTTTGCCGAAGGAAAGGAGCATGAAAATTCTGCCTGCGATGGCGGGATTTACAAAATTCTGACCGATGCCGCCGAAGCACTGCTTAACAACAATAATGGCAAAGGCATCGCCGACAATAACCATCCAGAAAGGAATTCCGGAGGGAAGGTTGAATGCAAGGAGCATACCCGTAACCACGGCGCTCAGGTCGCTGACGGTGCATCTCTTTTTGAGTACGAATTTTTCCATTGCAAACTCAAAGAAAACGCAGGCGGCAACCGAAATAAGAGTAATGAGAATCGCACGAAGGCCGAAAATAATGCCGGAGGCGATAAGAGCGGGAACAAGAGCAATTATCACATCAAGCATAATGCTCTTTGTCGTAACGGCACTGCGCACATGGGGCGAAGCGCTGACGGTAAGCTTTTTTCCGTTTATCATTATTTGTTTGCCTCCTCTCTGAGTATTGCTTTTGCAAGCCGCATGTGCTGAACAAGAGGCTTGCCTGCGGGGCATGAGAATGCGCAGCTTCCGCATTCCATACATACATTGACGCCGATTTTCTTAAGAGCATCAACATCTCTTATTTTTGCGGCTCTGACTATATTTGTCGGGGTGAGACTCAGGGGGCAGGCGGCGGCACAGCGTCCGCAGCGGATGCACTCGGTCTCCTGCTTAAGACTTGCATCATCCTTTGCAAAGGCAAGGATGGCATTGTTCTGCTTAAGTATGGGAATATCCGTTCCGACAAGCGCAAGGCCCATCATGGGGCCGCCGGAGATAAGCTTTGCGGGCTCTGCCTTGAAGCCGCCGCAGAAGTCGATTATCTCGCCGACATTGGTGCCTATGGGAACTCTCACATTCTTGGGCTCGGCTATGGCGGAGCCGTCAACTGTAAGAGAACGGCTGACAAGCGGCTTGCCCGTCTTGAGGTATCTTGCGATAAATGCAACGGAAGCTACATTCATTACGACACAGCCGACATCGGCAGGAAGCTTTCCGGGGGGAACCTGTCTGCCCGTTGCAGACTGAACCATCATTTTTTCGGCACCCTGGGGGTATTTGGACTCAAGCACCATAAGCTTTACGGAATCATCCTTGTTTTCACGATTGTCCGCAATGCTCTTGAGAACCTTGAAGGCCTCGGGCTTATTGTCCTCGGCGGCAATAACCACCTTTTTGAAGCCGAGAATATCTTTTATGGTATAAACCGCGGAAAGAATGTCCCAGGAATTATCTATACACTCACGGTAGTCAACCGTAATATACGGCTCACATTCGGCGGCGTTGATAACAAGAGTGTCAATGCCCTTGTCGGCAGGGAAATTCAGCTTGACATGGGTGGGGAAGCCCGCACCGCCCAAACCGACAAGACCGCTGTCACGAACGGCCTTTATGAAATCCTCACGGCTATTGATAACGGGAGGCTTTATTCCCTCCCAAAGTCTCATTTCTCCGTCGGATTCAATGGTAACGGCCTTTGCAAGAGTACCGTTCGGCATTTTTACATCACCTATAGCCGTAACGGTTCCCGATACGGAAGCGTGAATCGGAGCGCTGACAAATTTATCGCTGTCACCGATAAGCTGACCTACGGCAACGGTATCACCCACCTTGACTACGGGCTCACAGGGGGCACCGATATGGAGCTGCATGGGTATGACAACTTTTGAAGGGGTCGGGATTCTGACAATTTCGCAGTCAGCGGTGTTTTTCCGGTGGTCAACCTTAACTCCGCCCCTGACCTTCCTGACGGCAGTCAGCACGCCCGATGGTAACTTGGACATTGTAATTCCTCCTAATTATCAAACTTGTAAAAGTGTTTTTTCTGTTTTTCGAGAGCGGGCATCACCGCTCTGAATATAATGCCGGTCAATATGCCGGAAGCAAGACCGAACAACGCAAGAAACGGAGCATAGTAAAATGTGTTTTTACTGCCCGTTATCATTACCGAAACAAGAAGCTGACCCAGATTGTGGCAAAGGGAACAGATTACGGAAATTCCCACAAGGCCGAAAAGCTTTTCGCCGTATCTGAGCAGAAGCCATCCCGCAAAAGCGGAAAGAAGTCCGCCCGCAAGGCTCATGGCGCTTGCCGCTGCTCCTCTTGAAACAAAGGTAAATCCGCCCTTGACAAGAGCTATGATGAGAGCCTGGGGCAAACCGAGGCTCCCTGCGGCAAACATTGTTATGATGTTTGAAAGACCCGGCTTTGCTCCGGGCGGCAGAAAGGGCATTGCCGGAAGCAGCCCTTCAAGGAAATTCAAGGCTACGGCAAGGGCGCACAGTATGGCCCCCAGTGCCGTTTTATATGCAATGTTTTTTTTCATATCAGTAAGTAACGGCGTCAACGGATGAGCCGACAACGGTTATTACCGTGCGTGCCGGAAGACAAACTGCCGTGTCTCCTTTTTTACTCAGCTTTCCTCTTGAAACACAAAGCTTGTCTTTGCACTGCGCACTTTCAAAATAAACCGTACCGTTTTCGGCGGCAATGACAACGGCAGGGTCTGTGCCGGGAATTACGATTTTCTTTTCCGTTATTTTGTCAAGCTCGATTATTTCGGTTATTTCTCCGTTTACGGATATTTCGGCTTTAAGACCCTTTTTGTCACCGTAATTTGTGAAAATAAGAAACATTCCCACTGCGGCAATCACAAGGGCGACGATGATAATATCGGTTTTTCTGATAAGTCTGTATTTCATACCTGCCTCAGAACAAATCTGCTGTCGGTTATTTCAAGGCGGTCTTTAAGACCGTCGGTAACGGAAACTCCGTTTTCGCCATCAATGAACACGCCCTCACAGCCGTATTTTTCAAGAAGAGCCATACCTTTTTCTTTACCGAGAACAAAGCAGGCCGTCGAAAGTGCATCCGAAAGCAGACCGCTTTCCGAGCAAACCGTTACGCTGACAAGCCCGTTTTCGGCAGGAAATCCCGTTTCGGGGTCAAGAATATGGTGATATTTTTTACCGTTCTGCTCAAAGAATCTTTCGTAACTGCCGGAGGTGGAAACACAGCATTCGCCGGGGATGAGCACCGCCATATACTGACTTTTGCCCGTCGGGTCAGTGATACCGACAGTCATATCGTCTTTGCCGTAAAGCAGGATGCTGCCGCCGATGCTTATAACTGCGGAGCTTGCCTTGTTTTCATCAAGCACGGTTTTTATTTCATCAAGTGCAATTCCCTTTCCGACGGCACCCATATCAATGACAATGCCCTGCGGAAAAGAAATTTCATTGCCTTTAAGCGTTATTTTTTCAAAGCCCGTTTTGCCGAGAACCTCGGAAATTCTCTTTTCATCGGGAACGGCAGGCTCCTCACCGAAGCCCCAGAGGTCACTCAGCGCACCGAGCGTAAAATCAAAAGCACCGCCGCTGTCACGGGAAAGCCCGAGCATGGTTTCAAACCGTGATTTTTCCTTTTCGTCAAGAACGGATTTTCTTTCCGAATTAAGGCGGGAAACAAAAGAAAAATCATTGTGGCGTGTAAGAATATTTTCATCAAGCTCCCGGGTAAGCTTTTCCGCTTCCGAAACGCAATCGGCCGAATTTTTGCCTTTGACCTTCACGGAACAATAAGTATCCATGGCAAAAAACGACGCCGTTTTTTCAGGCCTGAAGCCGCAAAAAAGCATCACCGAAAAAAACAGTAAAACAAGTGCCGTAAAAGCTATTATTTTTGATTTTTTCTTGCAGGAGTGAAATATTTTTGCCATTACAGTTCCACCACAAAAAAACAATTACTCATTGTATATTTATTTGAATATAATACACTATTTTTATACAATATGCAACAATTAAATAAAAAATGTTGATTTTTTTTGATAATGATTTATAATAAATGTGCAAAACGCAACACGGAGGATTATAAAATGGCCAATGTATATATGCCGGTAAGATGTATAAACGGTAAAAAAGCGGTTACCGAAAACTCGGCCCTGCTCGCTTCCCTCGGAAAACGCTGTCTGATAGTGACGGGTAAGCACGGAGCAAAAGCTTCCGGCGCTCTTGATGACGCAATCGGTGCTCTTGAAAAAGAAAACATAGCTTACACCGTTTTTGATGAAATCGGCGAAAATCCACTGCTTTCCGTCTGCCATAAAGCAGGTGCCGCCGCCCGCCTTTTCGGTGCGGATATGATACTCGGTATCGGCGGAGGCTCGGCACTTGATGCGTCAAAAGCCATTGCCATATATGCCTCAAACGGAGAGCTTGAACCCTTTGACATTTACAAAAGGGTTTACGATAATGCGCCCCTTCCCGTTGCGCTCATCGGCACGACCGCCGGAACGGGAAGTGAGGTCACGGGCGTTTCAGTTCTCACCAACGATGAAACAGGTATAAAAAAGAGCATTTCCGGCCCCGACTGTTATGCAAAGCTTTCGTTCTGTGACCCGGAATACACTCTTTCGCTTTCATATAAATCAACCGTTTCCACCGCTCTTGATGCTTTTGCTCATGCTGTTGAGGGCTTCTTCTCCCCGAAATGTGAGGGCGTTATCCGCCTTTTTGCCGAAAAATGCATACCCGTAATATATTCTTGTCTTAAAGAGCTGTCTGAAAGCAAAACGGTTGACCCGTCTCTGCGTGAGCCTCTTTATTACGGCTCAATATATGCAGGGCTTGTAATAAACACCTGCGGAACTGCTTTCCCCCACCCTCTCGGCTATGTGCTGACGGAAAATTACGGCGTTCCTCACGGAATGGCGTGTGCCGCATTCTTCGGTGATTTCATTGACAGATGCTCGGCTTTTGCACCCGAAAAAGAAGCGGACTTTGAAAAAATGACCGACAAAAAAGAAAAGGTCAAAGAAGTGATTTCTTCACTGCTTGACCTTAAAGGTATTGAAATAACTCCCGAACAGGCTCATGCTTATTCGGCCCGCTGGGAAAAAGCCGTGCCAAAAAACTTCCTTTCCTCTCCGGGAAGCCTTACCCGTGAGGAAGCGGAAAAAATTCTCGCAAAAATAAAATAAAAATAAATTTACTGCCCGAAAAGCCAATTTTCCGGGCAGTAAAATTTTTTATCAGTTATTCAGCTTTGAGGTCTGCCGCTGTGCCATAACCAGATTTGCATAAATACCGTTTTTAATAAGCAAATCTCTGTGAGTGCCGACCTCTGCAATTCTGCCCTTTTCGATAACCACAAGTCTGTCCGCATTGCGCAGGGTCGAAAGACGGTGTGCAATGGCGAAGGTCGTTCTGCCCTTGACAAGCTTTGCAAGGGCCTCCTGTATGGCTTCCTCGGTTTCCGGGTCAAGAGCACTTGTTGCCTCGTCAAGAATGAGTATAGCGGGGTTTCTCAGAACGGCACGGGCAATGGAAATTCTCTGCCTTTCGCCGCCGGAAAGATTATGGCCGTCTTCACCGACAATGGTATTATAGCCGTCGCTGAGCTTCATGATAAATTCGTGGGCATTTGCCGCCTTTGCCGCAGCTATGACCTCAGCGGGAGTTGCACCGGGTCTTGCATAGACAATGTTTTCATAAACACTGCCCGTAAATAAAAATGTTTCCTGGAAAACTACACCGATTTTTTCTCTGAATTCCTTCTGACTCATCTGCTTTATATCTCTGCCGCCGATGGTTATGCTTCCGCTGTCGGTGTCATAAAGGCGCATGATGAGATTGATGAGCGTGCTTTTTCCCGCTCCGGAATGGCCGACAAGACCTATCATTTCACCGCTCTTTACGGTTAAATTTATATCTTTGAGTACAGGCTCGTATGCCTTGTAGCCGAAACGGACATCCGTAAACACCATATCACCGTCAAGCTCTGCGGGAACGGGATTTTCCGCATCCGTCATTTCATGCTTTTCGTCGATGATTTCAAAAATCTTTACAAGACTTGTGGCAACCTCGCCGAGACGGCGGGGCAGATTCGACATCCATCTTAAGGGCTGATAAATATAGGCAAGAAAAAGATTGAATTCAAGAAGCTGACCTGCGGTCATGGTGCCGTTTATGACCATTCTGCCGCCGAAATACAGCACGAAAAATTCGCCTATACCCATAAAGAACGAAAGAACTGGGAAGGTCAGTGCCCATATATGCTCGTTGCTTACGGAAACATCCGCAAGCTTGAGTGATGCATCGGCAAATTTCTTTATTTCTCTTTCTTCACTGCCGAAGGTTTTGACAACTCTTATACCCTTCACAATATCGTGAAGTATGGAATTTGCCCTTGACTCACAGCGCCATTGCTTTTCGTAGCGCACTCTGATTCTGCTCCAGAATTCCGTTATCGCCCAGAGCACCGCAGGCACGGGCAAAAGAACAATCAGCGTAAGCAGAGGACTTATTCGCAGAAGAATAATCAGAATAACTATGAACATCACGAGCTTTTCAACGGCATATAAGCCCTGCTCCGTGATGAAATTCTTGACCGTTTCCGTATCCTTTGAAATTCGTTTCATAAGGTCACCCGCAGTCTTGCGGGAAACGGAGGAAACGGAAAGACGCTGCATTTTGTCGAAAACAAGGGTACGCAGGTCATTTGAAAGCAAACCGCTTGCAAGGTTTGCACGGCGGTTGCTGAAAACCGTAAAAATCCTGCTCAGTGCCTGGGAAACGCCCATAAGAACAGCCAGAGTGATTATACCTTTCACTGTTTCGTCAACGGACAGAGCCGTATTCATAAGGTAATCATCCACAAGCTTTTCGTTGAGAATGGGCAGAAAAGCGGCGCATACCGATGAAAGTGTCACGAAAAATCCCGCAAAAAGAAGAGCGGGCAGATAAGGCTTTGCAAGCAAAGCCAGTTTTTTGGCAAGATAACTTTTTTCAACGCAGAAAAGGCAGGTGCTCATCCCCTTGGCATAATGTCTTCCGCACTTGGGGCACACTCTGAAATCATCCGTGGACATCTGAGTTTCTTCCCCGGTGTGCAGCCAGTGATTGACCACCTTGCAGAATTCGCCGAGCTCCTCAACACAGGACATTGAAAAACGGCAGACCTGTATATTGGCAGACATATCCGGGGGCGAATCTGCAGGCATAAGCTCAAGAACACCGCAGCCCACATAAGTGCGCAGACAAATTTCTTCAATACCTTCAAGGGAGGATTCAAACACCTTTTTTCCGTCAAGCTCTGTGTAAACGGCACCGTCACGGAAGCTGAGCTTTCCGTTACAGAGAACACCGCTGTCACTGAGGTCAAAGCCTACCGTAAGCTGCATAGCCGCACCTCCCGTTTAATAAAGATAGGGTTCAAGCTTTCTTCTGCTTTTTGAATCGGTCTTTTCAAAATCGTTTACCGTATATCTGTTGCCGTCCACGTCAATAAGGTCAAAACCCTTGCCGTGATAACGGATGCTTTTGCTCAGATCCTTTACCGTAAAGCTCTTTTTATAGTCACCGATAAGCACATCAAAATAAAAATTGCCGAATTTCTCTCTTATGGATTTGATTTTTGTGATAACGGGGCAGAAATACCGCTGATCAAGCTCCGCTTCAATCAATTTCCGCTGTTCGTCATCAAAAGCCGAAACACTTTCTATTATTCCGAGCTCTTTTTTATCCACATCCGTTATGCAGATATATTCCCCGGGCATTGAAAGAGGCATGGCACGGGTAAGAATTACTCTTTTATGCTCTTCTCCTTTGATTTTTGCTCCGAGAAAGCCGCCCGGAACATAAAAGAACACACATTCCGCCGGAGAAACATATTCGGTTTTTAAGGTTTCGGGAGAAATTACGCCGCCTGATTTATCACTCATGTTCATCCTCCTCGCCCGGATTTTCCGATGCACTGCCGTCTGTATCACCGATACCGATGGTTTTGAGTGCTTCGGACTGAATCTTATATTGTCTGTAAAATTCGCCTTTTTGTCTGATAAGCTCCGTGAAGCTGCCGCTCTCCGCTATTTCGCCGCCGTCTATGACCGCAAGCTCATCGGAATCTCTGAGAGTGGAAAGTCTGTGAGCAATGGCAATGGTGGTTCTGCCGTCCGTAAGCTCTTTGAGAGAATTCTGAATGTTTCTCTCCGTTTCCGTATCCATGGCCGCCGTTGCTTCATCAAGAATAAGAATTTTCGGGTTCTGAATTATCGTTCTGGCAATGGATATTCTTTGTCTTTCACCGCCGGACAGCTTCTGCGCACCGGCACCTACATAGGTCTGATAAGCATCCGGAAGCTTCATTATGAAATCATGGGCACAGGCAGCCTTTGCCGCGGCAATGACCTCACCCATGGAGGCATCGGGCTTTGCGTACCTGATATTATCGGCTATGCTTCCGCTGAAAAGATAAATATCCTGAGAAACGAGGCCGATATTCTTTCTCAGATCCTTTAATTTAAGGTCACGGACATCAATTCCGTCAATGAGAACACAGCCCTGCTTTGCATCATAAAGACGGGCAATAAGATTTGCAATGGTGGTTTTTCCCGCGCCTGTCTTTCCGACTATGCCGAGCATTTTCCCCGCCTCAACCTTAAGGGAAAGCTTTTTTATTACGGGTCTTGCGGGTTCATATTCAAATTCAAGTTCTTTTATTTCAACATCGCCGCGGATATTTTCAAGCCCGACGGCGTTTTCTTTTTCCACAATATCCGGCTGAGCGTCACAGATTTCAAAAACTCTCTGTGCCGAGTCCGCACATCTTGACCACCAGTTTGAAACCCAGGCAAGGAAGCCGAAGGGTTCCTTAAGCATTTCAAGATAAACGATAAAGCTGAGCAGTGTTCCCGTTGTCATGGAGCTTTCGCCTTTGGCTATCATAACACCTCCGGCACCGAGCACCACCGTTGAAAGAGCAAGAACAAATATTTCAAGCAGCGGAAAAAGCGTTGATTCCGAAAGAGCAAGCTTGACCTCGGCATTCATGACGCCCTTGCTGGCCTGACTGAAGCGGTCAAATTCATCATTTTCCTTGGCAAAGGCCTTGATTACCCTTTGCCCGTTGATGCTGTCGCTTATCATTGAGTCCATTTTTGAACGGTGAATCCAGACGCTGTGATGCATACGCCTGAAAAATTTATCACCCAGCACAAGCATCACAACAACAAGTGGCATTGCCGCCACGACAACAAGAGAAAGCTTCGGGCTCATTGAAACCATTATGATGATTACGCCGACGAGAGTGGAAAAATCAATGACCATTCTCGGTATTCCGTCGGTGAAAAACCAGTAGATATTCGTCGCATCTCTTGTAACCCTGTCCATAAGTGAGCCCGTCTGCTTTGAGGAATAAAAGCCCACGGAAAGCCTCTGCATGGCTTCAAAAATCTTTACCTTGATGTCATACATTACTCTGGGGGTTATGGTAGCCGACATATACTGCTGAACTATGGTAAGCACCATATTGAGCAGTCGGATTCCGAATATTGAAAGCACCAGCGTTGCCAGCGCCTTGAGCATTTCGGCAGCAGGTTCGCCGCCGGGGTTTGCAAGCACATTGTCATAAAGCGCCTTTGTGCTGACCTGAGGCACAAAAATATTGACAACGGAGCTGAGCACCATAACAATGATTATTGCCGTTATCTGAGGAACATGACCGCCGAAAAATTTTATGAGTCTTACGGCAGTTCCGCGGTTTTTACTCTTTTTTCTGTCCTCTTTATCATGAACGCCTTTTTCATCTTTTTCATCGGGAAGCTCGGCCTTGCCCGTTTCCTTCATGGTGTTGAAGGCTCTGACAAAGGCCTCAAACTCCGCAATGAGACCGATTGAAAAATAAATAAGTCCCTGCTGCTCACCGTCTTTTTTGAGAATAAGTCTGCCGGTCGATGTGTATCTTTCCGTTTCCAGCTTATCCGCTTCAGCGACGGGTATAGCCTTGATTTCGCTTATTTTATATTCCGGCTCGGGAGGCGGAAGATTCTTTTTCTTTTTCGGTGATTTCAGACTTTCCTCTGTTCCCGTGATTATGTAAAGACCTTTTTCATCAAAAGCAAGACGGGCATCGCAAAAGCAGGCGGCACCGTCCATGTCACCGAAACAGGTAAATATGAAATTCTTTGTTTCAAGACCGTTCTTTTCAAGCTCTCTGCATAAGGGAGCCGAGAATTTGCGGGGCTTGCTTTTCTTTTTCTCCGGCGGAGGACCTTTTCGCTCAGCCATAATATACCTCACAATACATTTTTATTGTAAAGACCTCTTGTATATTCTCCCTCGGGTAATTTTCCGTTTCTGTAATTTTCGTAAATTTCTTTACATTCATCTGCCGTTTCCGTTGTAAAATAAAGCAAATCATAATCCGTATTCTTTATTTCAGCGGCTTTGTCATAAACACAAAGGGGAACGGAATTGAAAATAAAGCTGCAGCCGTTCTTACATCTGACGGGGAAATCTATTCCCTTTCTGTCCGTAAGCGTGCTTTTTCTGCCGCATTGCGAACAGCTCAGCTTGTTTTTTATCGGGCAGTTCCTCGTAACCATAAGAGGAACTCTGCCGTAAACCATTATTCCTCTCGGTATATTGAAGCCGAGAGTACCGATTTTCGCAAGATTGAGCTCGCAGGAAACAAGGCAGTCTCTTGCTCCCCGTTCCTCAAAGAATTTAAGTGACTGAGAATTGAAAATATTCATTCCGAAGCCTGCGACAAAAGGAATTTCCGCTTTTTCGGCTATTCCTACGCCGTCAAGATTGCAGGCCCAGGCAAGTGAAACCCCTTTTTCTTTAAGCTCCTTAAGTTTTTCAATATAAGCCTCTCCCCGTTCGTAAACATTAACGGGAATTTCCGCGGCGATTTCCGCACCGCTTTCAAGCACATTTTCAAGAGCCGTATCCGTAATATCAAGGGGTATTATTATTCTGTCGGCATTCGGAACGGCACCCGGTATCTGCTCACTGTCAAAAAACCTCAGATGAAGCTGCTTCTTTCCGCTTCTGTGAGGCGGAACGGAAAAATCAAAAGCGCTTACTTTTCTTTCCTCTCTTGCGGAAAGCTTGTTTTCAAGGTCGGTAAGAGCCTCTCTGCGCAGGGCATTGAGAGCGGAAGCGGGCATATTCAACCCGCCGTCAAGCTCACATTCAAAACCGGAAACAAAGAACTGTGTGCCTCCGCATTTTGAAAGCCTTTCTTCTGCATCCTTTTCCGTTATCTCTTTGCTGAGGGCCGGAGAAGGAATAACAGCCGAAACCGCTTCGCCGCAAAAATCTTTATATATCGCTTTCAGCCTTGCCGGTTCACCGGATTTCATTGAAAAGCTCATTCTGACGGGCAGTAAAGGATTTTCATTATCGTAAAGACGGGCAAGGGAGGAAAGCACGGCAGCGGAATTTTCCACATCATCTTTTGTTCTGATGCCGAACATTTCTTTTCCCGTTCTGCCGTCAAAATATCCGCTTGTGAAGCCCGAGCGTGAGAACACGGCACCGAGAGCCCTGCTGACGGTCTCATCCTTTTTGCCCGAAACCGCATTGCGGCAGGCAGTGACCGATGCGGCAACATATTCGGGCCGCTTCATTCTGCCCTCTATTTTAAGTGAACACACACCCGCTTTTTCGAGAGCGGGGATTTTATCAATCAGCGAAAGGTCCTTTAAGCTCAGGCAATAGCCCTTTTCCTTACCCACGCCGAATGGCAGACGGCAGGGCTGAGCACAAAGGCCTCTGTTTCCGCTTCTTCCGCCGAGCATACTGCTCATAAGGCACTGACCGGAAAGGCACATACAAAGAGCTCCGTGAATGAAATATTCAAGCTCCGTGTCCGTGCGCGAGGATATGTATGATATTTCTTTTTCGGAAAGTTCACGGGGCAGTACCGCTCTGACAAAGCCCATTTCTTTAAGTACGTCAATGCCGTAAATGCTCTGTACGCTCATCTGTGTCGATGCGTGTATGGGCACATCGGGGCAGACCTGCCTTATCACGCAAGCAAGCCCCACATCCTGTATTATGAAGGCATCCGCACCGGAAAGGCAGATGCTTTTTAT
>JAZUJJ010000085.1:0-33059 GCA_045642725.1 Acutalibacteraceae bacterium | reverse complement strand
GGATGTAAGAATTTATAACGAAGTGCCGCTGCTTAACGAAGAACTGAAAACAAAAATATATGAGCCTGTTGTCAAACATATAAAAAGGCGCTTTAAGATTTGGGCAACCTATGGCAGCGTTACAGGGCTTGTTTCAAATATTCTCGGCGGAGCGGTTTATATTTTTGTGGGGTTAAAGGCTTTTACGGGAGCATTCGGTGCAGGCAAGGTCGTTGAATACTACGGAGCGATAACAAAACTCATAAATTCCTGCTCTGATATTGCAGGCTGCTTCGGCTACCTCAGAGCAAATTGTCCGCAGATGAAACAGGAGCTTGAATATCTCGCACTCACCTCCGATATGGAAAACGGAACAAGAAAAGCGGATGAAATCGACACGGACGATCTTGAATTTGAGTTTCATAATGTCAGTTTCCGCTATCCCGAAACCGAGCCGCTTGTGCTGAAAAATATTTCACTTAAAATATCGCAGGGCGAACACCTTGCGGTTGTTGGCATGAACGGCAGCGGAAAATCCACAATGATAAAGCTGCTTGCCCGTCTGTATGACCCGAATGAAGGTTATATCACCGTCAACGGAATTGACATCCGTGAGTTTGACTATCCGGAATACCTGAAACTGTTTTCAATCGTTTTTCAGGATTTCAAGCTGCTTGCGTTTTCGGTGGGTGAAAATATCGCTTGCTCTGAAGAATATGACGAGCAGAGAGTATGGGACTGCCTTAAAATGTCGGGAGCGTATGACAGAGTAAAAGAATTCCCCAACGGACTTAAGCAGTCGATTTATAAGCTCTATGAAAAAGACGGCGTAGATTTGTCCGGCGGCGAAGAACAGAAGCTTGCCATCGCAAGAGCTTTGTATAAAGACGGACCCTTTGTGGTACTTGACGAGCCGACAGCGGCGCTCGACCCCATTGCGGAAAGTGAGATTTATTCAAAATTCAATGAAATCGTCGGCAGCAAGACCGCAGTTTATATCTCACACCGCCTGTCCTCCTGCCGCTTCTGCTCACGCATAATCGTTTTTGACAAAGGGGAAATCATTCAGCAGGGCACCCATGAGGAACTGCTCGCACAGCCTGACGGTAAATACTATAAATTATGGAATGCCCAGGCACAATACTATAATGAAAAATCAATGGCATAAAAATCAAATGGGCCTGTCGCTTATAGCGCAGAACGAAAAAGTAAAATAAAAAAAGACAGAATATAATTCCGGGATAGCAGAAACATTTGAAATCCCGGAATTTTCTTCTGTAAAACAGTTTTTGATTATGTGATTTTACTTTTTCTAACCGTTTTTTCGCCCTCGCTGTATATATACTATCTTCGGGCGAAGAAAACGGTTTCTGCATCTAAATGCCACAGCCCCTTAATTTTTCCTTGACAAATCGGTCTATTGATGATAGACTAACAATAGGTCGATTGTGAATAGACCGTTTTTGAAAGGATGAAAACCATGGATGATATTAAACTCGGTTCCGTTGAGGAAAGATTCGCCTCTATAATCTGGGAAAAGGAGCCTTTGACCTCGGGAGAGCTTGTTAAAATATGTGCCGGCGAGCTTTCGTGGAAAAAATCCACGACCTATACTGTGCTGAAAAAGCTTTGCGAACGCGGGCTTTTCAGAAACAGCCTGGGCGTTGTGTCCTCTCTTGTTTCAAAGGAGGAGTATTATTCAATGCAAAGCACGAAATTTGTGGATGATACCTTTTCCGGCTCTTTGCCTGCTTTTATTGCCGCTTTTACTTCCGGGAAAAAGCTGACAAAAGAAGAAATTGATGAAATACAGAAGATGATTGACGATTACAGAAGGGAGGGCTGAAAATGACGGCTGTTTTACATTCCGTTCTTAATGTCACGATTCCCGTCTGCGTTCTCGTGGCTGTGATCATAGCCTACCGCCTGATTTTCAGAAAAGCGCCGAAATGGATAAACTGTATGCTCTGGGCTGTTGTGGGCCTGCGTTTGGCTGTTCCGGTTCCCCTTGAAACATTTGCGGGCCTGCTGCCGAAAATGAATATTATTGATTCGGGAAATGTTGTGAATGTGTTTTCTTCCGCACCTGCCGCAGAATTGACTCCGTCAGCGTACGGCACCGCCGCCGTTTCGCAGACCGCTGCTTCCGTTCCCGCCTTTGACCTTGCCGATACGCTTAACACCCTGTATTTTGCGCTTTGGATTATCGGCTTTGTAATCATGCTCATTGTCGGTGCGGTAAGTTATGTGAAAATGAGCAGGGGTTTGAAAGCGTCGGTTAAACTTAAAGACGGCATTTATTCCTGCGATTATGTTGACACCGCATTTATACTCGGCATATTCAGACCGAAAATATATGTCCCGTCTTCTGTCGACGAAACGAAGCTTGATTTTATTCTTGCTCATGAAAACGCTCATCTTAAAAGGCACGACCACTGGTGGAAGCCTTTGGGCTATTTTCTGCTGGCTGTTTATTGGTTCAACCCGGCTGTCTGGGTGGCTTATTATTTCCTTTGCCGTGATATTGAGCTTGCCTGTGATGAAAAGGTAATAAAAAACATGACAAAAGAAGAAAAGGCAGGTTATTCACAGGCATTGCTCGACTGCAATAAGTCAGACAAAAGACTTACCGTCTGCCCCGTGGCATTCGGTGAAACCGGTGTAAGGCAGAGGGTAAGATCGGCATTAAACTATAAAAAGCCTGCATTCTGGGTTATAATTATTGCTCTTATTGCCGGAATTGCCGTTTCGGTCTGCTTCGGCACAAGCAGAGCCTCCGACGAAATACCTGCTTACACGGGCATTGATTATTATATTGTTGCTCTTGATGTCTATACTCAGGACAGACTTGTCTGCTATAAGGTCAGTGAAAACCTTGAACTTGAAAAGGCCGGTGAAAAATTCACAAGTGATTATTCGGCTTCGTCTGCAAAAAGCTGGGCTGAGGAGCTTATCGGTGAAAGCCGTAAAATAACGGCACTTGAAGTAAATGATAATTACAGAATCGAGTGGAATGTTGCGCCCTCGGAAGAATTTAACCGCATTACGGAAAAAGGCGTTGATCCCTTTGAAATCAAGTCTGTTGAATTTACGGAAAAAGCTCTGTTTGCCCGTGAAGAAAAAGACGGAAAAACCTTTACTCATATTTATGCGGCTTCGGATTATGAAAATGAAAAAGTGCTTGAGAATGAAATTCTCTATGCCGCGTTTTCGTCAATTGAGATTGTCGGCAGTGAATATGACGGCTATGTTTCAAAGGCAATACTTGACAGCGAAGAGCTGAGTGAATTTGCCGAATTTGAGGCCGAGGGTCACTATATAATGGGAACCGAGGAAAAAGGGGATAAAGTTAAAATTTATGCCCTGACAAGCTATTCCGGCTTCCGCTTTGAAAACGGTGTGTTTATGGATTCAACGGGTTTTGCCGCCCCCGCCGTTATTGAGGTCAACAAGACAACAGGTGAAATGAAAACTGAATTTCCCGGTGACGGTACAGAATACGGTAAGGATATAAAAAGGATGTTCCCTCTTAAGTATCGCGGTATGATATATTGCGGTAAATACAGTGCCTATATGGGCGAACAGGTTGTTTCACAGGCACGGGCTTATCTTGACTCCATAGGCAGAACGGAGCAGATTTGCAATTACGGTGATGTCATACACATATTCCTCCCCGATGTGGGTGCACCGGAAAATCTGAGGCTGCCCGACGGTTATCCCGATGAAATAGGCAGCGTTGAGGCAATCGAAAACGGCGAAAGATTTGTTTACGAAACAAGATATGACAAGGAAAACAATGTTATAGCCTGCTTTAAGCACAAATACGGCAGCGATGAAAATATTGAGTATGTCGCTTATGATATAACCACGGGTGATGTTAAATCCACGGTGTCTTACCCGACTTTTTCCGCAAAGAAGCTTCCCGGAATGATAATGGCAACGGTTCATATTTCACAGGTTGTTGACGGCAAAACCGGAAATCTTGCATACGGCCTGCGTGACGAGGATGCAAAGGTCATTTCGAATTACATATCGGCCATTGACAATAATGATATATGGGGTTACTCCTATGACAATCTCAGCGATGTGCTGATTGATATTGACGGTGACGGAAAATATATGTATGATTCTTCAAGCGGAATTCTTTCCGACACATCGGCTGACAGAGCTTATCGCTTCCGTGAGCTTGACAGAGTTGAGATAAACCGGATTATTTCCGACTATATCCCGATTCCCGATTCGGCCACCGAATATTCCACCGTAGCATATATCGACCCGGATACGGGTATGAATGTAATGCAAATCCTGCCGTAAAACCAGCATTCGGCACAGAACGAAAAAGTAAAAACAAAAAGATAAAACAATTCCGGGATATCATCTGAAATCCCGGAACTTTTTGCATATATTCATTAAAGGCTTATAAGATAATTGCCGAGCTTGAAGCAATAGGCAAGGTATTCATCAAGAAAATCATCGGGGATTTTTCCGCAGTGAAGCTCATAGCTTAAATTGCCGTCATAGCCGGAAGCCTTCAGTGCGCCGATAAGTGTTTTCCAGTCGTTTTTTCCCGAAAAAGGCAGAGCGTGCCAGTCGCTGCTCATATTGTTGTCGTGAACGTGGGTGCAGCGGATATAAGGCAGAGCCTTCATAAACGCTTCGTTGGTGTTTTCACGGAAGGCGCAAAGGGCGTGGCCGAAATCCCAGCAAACACCGACTTCACCGTCAAATTTTTCGACGAGACTCAGCAGCTCTTCAACGGTTGATGTGAAACGGGAACGCTCCATTCCGGGGTAGCGCCCCTCCTCAAAAAGATTTTCAATGCAGATTTTTATGCCTTTTTGATTTGCTTTATCGACTATCCTTGACACATATTCATACATGGCAGGCAGAATTTTGCCGGCATCATATTCTTCTCCGTCTTCAAATCGGTATTCGTCGGCGTGAACAACAAGATATTTACAGCCTGTGATTTCTGCCGCTTCCACGGCTTTCAGAGATGTTTTGAGAATAATATCCGGCTCGGTTATTTTTCTGTATCGCCATATCGGGCAGTGACCCTGATGAGCGACAGCCCCCGCTTTGTCAAGGGCTTCGCGGCATTTAAGGGCGTGCTCAATATGGTCGTCGCGCCTTACATCCGGCAGAAAATCAAACTGTGAAAAGCCGTTTTTTACAAGGCGTGAAAAAGTATTGAAAAGCGGCTCATAACCGTTTTCGGCAGAATCGGAGCAGAAAAATGCGGGGTTAAGGCTTAACTGCATACAATCACCTTCAATAAGAAATTATTTCCTTTGCTATGGTATCACAATATCACTGCCAATGCAAATGCTTTCGGCACCGAATACGAAATTTCTATTGAAAATTATACATTATATGTTATAATATTATGAATAATTATCATGAGGAGATGTTTTCTTTGAAAAAGGTAATAGCTCTTGTTTTGTGTGTCGTTATGGCGTTTTCCTCTTTTGCTCTGTGTGCAGGTGCCGCAGAGGAAGCTTCGCCGGCGGATTATCCCGTTGTCATGGTCTGCGGTTACACCGGCACAAATCTTTTCATCACCAATGAAGACGGTACCAGAGGCGAAAAAATCTGGTCAATCGGCGTAAATGATATCCTCAGCGCAGTTCTTAAAAGAATTGCCGAGGTCGGCATCGGCCTTGGTGCATCCGTTTTCGGTCAGGCTGATTATCTTGCAAAGACAGTCGGTGAGGAAGCCGTTAAAATGCTCGGCAAAACCGCCTGCAATGATGACGGCTCAAGCAAATATCCCGTTGAAATAATGTTCCCGGGTGCCGAAAAGAGCAATTCCCAGGTGATGTTTGACGAGTTTGGAAATGATGATTATCAGTTTGAAATTGATTTCACAAAATCCTTCAGAGAATACACCGACCGTAAAAATATCTTCAATTTCAATGTTGACTGGCGTTTCGGTGCCGTTTACTGTGCCGATGAGCTTGACAAATATATTCAGGAAGTCAAGGAATTTACCGGCAGTGAAAAGGTCAATATTTTTGCCGTCAGCCACGGCGGTCAGGTCACGGCAACCTACCTTTCACTTTACGGTTACAAGCAGGATGTTTACAATGCGGTTATGACCGTTCCCGCTATCGGCGGCGCAGGCATACTTTATGATATTTTTGCCGAAGATGTAAAATTTGATGAGCTTAATCTCGTAAATTTCCTTGAAAACGGTCTGACACTTGAAGAGGATTTCCACTGGCTTGTGGAGGCACAGCAGCTCGGATTCCTTGACAAGGTCATCAACAAGCTTATTCCTTATCTCTATGAGGTCTGCGGCAACTGGGGCAGCTTATGGGATTTCTGCCCGTCTGACATTTATGAAGAAATGAAAGCCAAGTGGCTTGACCCCGTTAAAAATGCCGGGCTTATAGCCAAGAGCGACTATATGCATTACAATGTAATGCCCGGCTTCTCCGAGGCTTTTGAAAAATGCAACACCGAATACGGTATGAATGTTTCGATTATTGCAGGCGTTGACAACACCATGACTACCGGAGCCACAGTAAACGGTGACGGAATCATTGCGACCAAGCTTGCTACGGGCGCGACCTGTGCTCCGGTGGGCGAAAGATTTGCCGACGGATATGAACAGGTAAATGAATGCGGCGGAAAATACAAGGTTTCGCCTCAGATGACCATTGACGCATCAACCTCCTATCTTCCCGATAAGACCTGGTTCGTTTCGGGTCTTTTCCACGGCATGACCTATTGGGACCTTTACACAAGAGAGCTTATTGCAAAGCTTCTCTTTACCGATGAAATAGATGATGTCTATACCTCGGAGGATTATCCTCAGTTCCATACCTCAAGCAACCCCTGCTTTGCCGTATGGGCAGCCTTTGACAACAGCACTGAGGGTTACCTTTCCTCAGACGATAAAGCTCTTATTCTCAGAAATCTCACCTGGAAGGACAGAAAACTCGTTGTAATGGGTATCACCTGCGACGGAATGGACCTTGATTTTGACCTTAAACCGTTTACGGTTATTAACCCGGATGAAAGCATTTCCGTTCCCTTCAGCGGTGAAATTCCCGCAA
This sequence comes from Acutalibacteraceae bacterium, assembly GCA_045642725.1. GTDB lineage: Bacteria > Bacillota > Clostridia > Oscillospirales > Acutalibacteraceae > CAG-177. The sequence goes on along the minus strand of JAZUJJ010000085.1, from coordinate 26,019 downwards.
AGAGCAACAGCCTTGTGAGCATAACCGTCAGCTACGGTACTGTCGGTTCCGTTACTCCCATAGGCGAAAGAACGATTTACTTCACCCTTATGAACGGCGAAAAGCCCGAGTATGCAGGCGGAACTGTTTCCGCTGCCCCGAAAACGCCCCTTGACAATTCTTTCTTCTCATTTATGGGCGGTTTCCTTAAAAAGCTCGGTATCTATAAATTTGTTTCCATGATGTTTACCATGGTTAAAGTGATTTTCGGCGGTATAGCTGAAATATTCTGATTATTTGCGGAGGCATTCTGATGACGGTTTTTGAAGCGGTTATGGCACTTATAAATTATGCGGTAAAAGAAAATTTAATAGAAAATGAGGACAGAATCTGGGCGACCAACGGCGTTTTGCGTATCATGAAGCTGGATTCTTACGAAGAGCAGGAGCCGCAGAAGGAATATTCTCTTGAAGAAATACTTTCCTGTCTGCTTGACTATGCCTGCGAAAACGGGCTTTGTGAAAACTCCGTTGTTTACCGTGACCTTTTTGACACGGAAATAATGGGTGTTCTCACCCCGAGACCTTCTCAGGTCATAAAAGAATTCCGTAGCAAATACGATACCGACCCCCGCTGTGCCACGGATTATTATTACCGCTTAAGCAGAAAAAGCGACTATATCCGCGAATACCGTATTAAAAATGATATGAAGTGGGTAACGCCCACCGAATACGGCGATATTGACATAACGATAAACCTTTCAAAACCCGAAAAGGACCCGAAAGCCATTGCCGCCGCAGGCAAAGCGGTTCAGAGCGGTTATCCGAAATGCCAGCTTTGTATCGAAAACGAGGGCTATGCGGGGCGGGTAAATCACCCTGCCCGTGAAAACCACCGTATTATTCCTATGACTATCAACGGTGAAAACTGGTTTATGCAGTATTCACCCTATGTTTATTATAACGAGCATTGCATCGTGCTCAACAGCAGACACACACCCATGAAAATTGACAGGGATGCTTTCAACAAGCTTTTTGATTTTGTCAAGCTTTTCCCTCATTATTTTGTGGGCTCAAATGCGGACCTTCCCATTGTCGGCGGTTCAATACTCTCTCATGAGCATTTTCAGGGCGGCAATTATACCTTTGCAATGGCAAAGGCTCCCGTTGAAACTCCCGTCAGCTTTGAGGGCTACGGTGATGTGAATGCGGGTATAGTCAAATGGCCCATGTCCGTTATCCGTCTGAGCGGTAAGGACACCCTGCGTATTACCGAGCTTGCGGAAAAAATACTTGTTTCGTGGCGCGGATATACCGATGAAGAAGCATTTATTTTTTCTCAGACCGACGGCGTTCCTCACAATGCCATAACACCCATTGCAAGGTGCAATGACGGCGTGTTTGAGCTTGATCTTGTGCTCAGAAACAACATCACCACAGAGGAATATCCCGACGGCTATTATCATCCTCACCCCGAGTATCACCATATCAAGAAAGAAAACATCGGTCTTATTGAAGTAATGGGTCTTGCCGTGCTTCCGTCAAGACTTAAAAAGGAAATGGAAGTGCTCAAAAAAGCCATGCTTGACGAAAGTGACATTTCCGGCAATGAGCTTATTGCAAAACACGCCGGGTGGGCAGAAATGATAAAGAATAAATATTCCGTTTCAGCCGAAAATATTGACGAAATAATTCAGAATGAAATCGGTACAGTCTTTGCCTCCATTCTCGAGCAGTGCGGTGTATTCTCAAGAGATGAAAAGGGCAGGGAACAGTTCCTCAGATTTATTGAAAGTGTAAGGTAAATAAAATGCAGTATGTTGTAATGGACCTTGAGTGGAACAACACCTACGCAAAGAAGACATCCGGCTTTATAAACGAAATAATCGAAATAGGTGCGGTCAAGCTTAATTCCGACCTTGACCCCGTTGATGAGTTTTCCTGCATTATCCGTTCGCAGATAGGCAGAAAGCTCAGAGGGAGCGTCAAAAAGCTTACAAATCTCACCAATGATGATATTTCCGGCGGCCTGCCGTTTACAAAGGCGTTTTCACTTTTCAGAAAGTGGATAGGCACGGAGGAAACCGTTATCCTCACCTGGGGCGAGGGTGATATAAGAGTTCTTATTGAAAACTATTCATATCTCAACGGAATCAACACAATTCCGTTTCTTGAATATTACTGCGACCTGCAGCGCTATTTTCAGCGCAACGGCTCCGCTCATCCCGAGCAGCAGACTGGTCTTATCTCTGCGGCTCAGGAGGTGGGTATCGACCCCGAAATTTATACTCACCACAGAGCCCTCGGTGACAGCCTTCTTACTGCTGATATTTTTGAAATTATTTACAATTCCGAAGCTTTCAAAAAAGAAATAATCACCTGCAACAGCGAATATTATTCCCGTTTGCTTTACAAGGCAAAGGTTATCAAAAACCTTGATAATCCTCTCGTTGACAAAAAACGCCTTGAGCATTACTGCGACTCCTGCGGAAAGCAGTGCAAGCTTGTTTCTCCGTGGAAATTCAGCTGTCAGTTTTTCAGAGCTTCGTTTTACTGTTCCGACTGTGATACCACCTACGGTGTAAGAGTAAGATTCAAAAAGCTTTATGATAAAGTTGATTACAAAAAGATTGTGACCGTTCTCGGAAACGGAAGCGACGAAGAGGAGGACGATGAGGAATGAAAATGCTTATCACCGGCGGAGCCGGATTTATAGGTACCAATTTCGTCTATTATATGCTCCGCAAGCATCCCGATTATGAATATGTATGTCTTGACAGCCTCACTTATGCCGGCAACCTTTCAAATCTTGACAAGGCGCTTGAAAAACCCAATTTCAGGTTTGTAAAAGGCAGTATTTCCGACAGAGAGCTGACAGATAAGCTTTTTGAAAAAGAAAAATTTGATGTTGTTGTCAACTTTGCCGCGGAAAGCCATGTTGACCGTTCCATAGAAAATCCGTTTATTTTCCTTGAAACCAATATAATGGGTACGGCGGCTTTACTTGAAGCCTCCAAAAAGCACGGCGTAAAGCGTTACCATCAGGTTTCCACCGATGAGGTTTACGGTGACCTTCCTCTTGAAAGAACCGACCTTTTCTTTACGGAGGAAACACCGATTCACACTTCAAGCCCGTATTCCTCTTCAAAGGCCTCTGCGGATCTGCTTGCCCTTGCTTTTTACAGAACCTACGGCCTGCCCGTAACGGTTTCACGCTGTTCAAATAATTACGGCCCCTACCAGTTCCCCGAAAAGCTCATACCGCTGATGATAGGCAAGGCTCTTGAAAATGAATCACTGCCCGTTTACGGCAACGGCCTCAATGTGCGTGACTGGCTCTATGTTGACGACCATTGCAGTGCCATTGATATGATCATTCACGGAGGAACTGTCGGCGAGGTTTACAATGTTGGCGGCCATAACGAAAAGCAGAATATAGAAGTTGTCAAAACCATACTTGAAAGAGTGGGCAAGCCCGAAAGTCTTATTTCCTATGTTAAGGACAGAGCAGGCCATGACCTGCGCTATGCCATTGACCCGTCAAAAATTCACGGTGAGCTCGGCTGGCTGCCCGAAACCGCATTTGCCGACGGAATAAAGAAAACCATTGACTGGTATCTCGAAAACCGTAAATGGATGGACGATATAAAATCCGGCAGATATGCCGAGTATAACGAAACGAAGGGTAAAGAATATGCTTAAAGAGCTTGTGCTGAAAAACCGCTCTTACAGACGGTTTGACCCGAACAGAGAGATAAAAAAAGAAGAGCTTGCCGCTCTCATTGACCTTGCCCGCAACACTCCGTCAACCGTTAATTCACAGGCCCTTAAATTCATGCCCGTGTGTGACGGCGAAAGGAACGCAAAGGTTTTTGAAACTCTTGCCTGGGCAGGTCTGCTGAAGGACTGGGCGGGCCCCGCCCCCGACGAAAGACCGACGGGATATATAATTATTCTCTGTGACCTTTCAATCGGTAACGATAAGCGCTTCGATGACGGTATTGCCGCTCAGACAATTATGCTCGGTGCAGTTGAAGCCGGGCTCGGCGGCTGCATTCTCGGTGCGGTAAACAGACCTCTTCTTGCCGAAAATCTCGGCATTGATACGGAAAAATATTCCATTGACCTTGTTCTTGCTCTCGGTAAGCCGGCCGAAAATGTCTGCCTCACGCAAGTGGGTGAGGACGGCTCCACCGCTTATTACCGTGACGAAAACGGAACTCATTTTGTTCCAAAAAGAAAATTAGAGGATATTATTATCTGATGGAAAACGGAAAATACAAATACGAAATACATTGTCATACAGATGAAACAAGCAACTGCGGCAGAGTTCCCGCCGCGGAGCTTGTGGAGATATATAAATCAAAGGGCTATGACGGAGTTGTGATAACCGACCATTATTCTCAGATGACCTTCAAAAAGGCGGATGCTTTCCGTGCCGGAAAGCTCTGGGAAAGATTTCTGAAGGGTTACCGTGCCGCAAAAGCGGCGGCAGGTGATGATTTCACGGTTTTGCTCGGCATGGAAATAAGGGGCGTGTGTTCACCCATTGATTTTCTTGTTTACGGTATGACCGAGGAATTTGTTGAAAAAAGCGGAAATCTGCTTTTCAAATACAGCCGCAGATTTTATAAGCTTGCAAAGAAAAACGGATTTCTTGTGATTGGTGCTCATCCTTACAGAATGTTTCCCGTAAAGCCGGGTGTAAATGTTATTGACGGCGTTGAGGTCTATAACGGCAAGGAGAGCGGTGAAAACAACAAAAAAGCACTTGCCTTTGCAAAAAAGCACGGCAAAACCATCATGACCTCCGGCAGCGATTTTCACAGAACAACTCACACGCATTTCAGCGGAATACTTACAGATGAACCCATAAAAACCAATGATGACCTTATCCGCATTCTGAAAAGCGGAAGCTTTCAGCGAATCGAATACGAAAACGAAAGCAAAAAATAAAGAATCTTTAAGAAGGCAGGAAAAATGAATTATAAAATCAGAGCCGCAAGGCCTGATGATGCCGAAGCCATTCACGACATTTACGGTGTATATGTTGAAATGGAAAACATCACCTTCGCTCTTGTTAATCCCGATGTTGAGGAATACAGACAGAAAATAATACACACGCTTGAAAAATATCCGTATTATGTGGCAGAGGACGAAAACGGAGAAATCCTCGGTTATGTTTATGCGTCAACCATGCGCCCTCACGAGGCTTATGACTGGAATGTTGAAACGACCATTGCCCTTTCACCCTCGGCGCCGAGAAGGCAGGGGATTGCAACGGCGCTTTACAATAAGCTGGCAGATACCCTTGAAAAACAGGGTTACAGATATATTTATGCTGTTGTTGTAGATACAAATTTGCCGAGTGTCGCACTTCATGAGGCTGTCGGATTTGAAAAAGTAGCCCATTTTGAAAAAGCTGCGTATAAGAAAGGGAAGTGGCAAGGACTTTACTGGATGAGAAAAGCCATCGGAAACGAAAATGAAGAGCCCGAGCCGCCTGTACCGTTCAGATTGCTTAATGTATAATTAAAAAGGAGAAATTAAAAATGAAAAATCCGCTTCGTTCAATTCAGATCGTTTTCAAAATTGCGAAGGTACTTTATACTATCGGCCTTGTGGTGGTTCTTATTCTCGGTGCCGCATCCGTTGCAGGCTTCCTTGATATGGCAACGGGAGCCGGAACATTTTACATAGGAGGGCTGAAAATACCTTCACCCACCGAGATTTTCGGCGCCGACTTAAACACATCATATTTCCTTCTCGGCTACGTATTTTTCAATGTTATCATTTCCGCTGTTCTTACTTTCCTTACGGTAAAGTATATAAACCATGAGCTTAAGGACGGAACACCCTTTACCTTTGACGGCGCAAAAGAGCTTTTCCGACTCGGTGTTATAAGCATCATTCTTTTGTTCATCGCTTTCATTTCTTCATCCGTTGCGGCAGATTCCTGGGTGGGTATCGGCCTTGCAGAGGTTTTTGATGCCGCAAAATCATCAAATGTAATTTCAAGCATTGCCGAAGGCATAGCAATGATTATTCTTGCCTTTATTTTCAAGTACGGCGCACAGCTCAGAGCCGACAAGGAAGCTCTTGAAGCAGAGCGCAAGACAGAAGATGAAGAATAAAAAACAATAAGATAATTGAAAAAGTCAGGTGCGGTTTGCAGAATCGCACCTGACTTTTTTGAAAGTGAGTTTTATTTTTTTATTTTACTCCAGTATTCTTTTGCTGCCTGTTCGATTTTATTGTCACCGTATTCGTAATATCTGCGGTTTTTAATGGCATCGGGCAGATATTGCTGGTTTACCCAGTGACCGGGAAAATCGTGGGCATATTGATAAAACTGCCCTTTGTTGGGGTTATCCTCACCGTCAAAATGCTTATTCTGGAGCTGACGGGGAATAGGCCCGGTTTTTCCGCTCTGAATATCCGACATGGCCGTGTTTATGGCTTTGTAGGCACTGTTGGATTTCGGAGAGGTACACACGAGTATGACCGCATCCGCAAGGGGAATCCTCGCCTCGGGCATACCGAGCATCTGCGCCGCATCAACGGCGGCTTTTACAATGGGTATTATCTGCGGATAGGCGAGACCCACATCCTCACAGGCGCATACCATAAGACGGCGGCAGGCCGAGGGTAAATCCCCGGCTTCAAGAAGCCGCCCGAGGTAATGAATGGCGGCGTCCGGGTCGGAGCCTCTCATGGATTTCTGATAAGCGGAAATTATATCGTAATGCTCGTCGGAATCCTTGTCGTATCTCATGGCGCTTTTCTGTGTCAGAGCCTTTGCGCTTTCAACGGTGATTTTCCTTTTGCCGTCTTCATAGACGGAGCTGAGAACACAAAGCTCAACGCTGTTGAGCGATTTCCGTACATCACCCGAGCAGGCTGTTGCAATACAGCGGTAAACGCCGTCTTCGATTTCGTATTCTTCGTTTCTGCTTTGTGCCATTTCGTCAAAACCGCGTTTGACGGCTTTTTCAATTTCGTCAGGGGTAACGCTTTTGAACTCAAAAACCGTGGAACGGCTCAGGATGGCACTGTATACATAGAAATACGGGTTTTCGGTTGTAGAGGCAATGAGAGTAATCTGACCGTTTTCAATGTATTCAAGCAGGGTCTGCTGCTGCTTTTTGTTGAAATACTGAATTTCATCAAGATAGAGCAGTATGCCGTTGGCGGCGGCGAGAGTGTCAAGCTGTGAAACCACATCCTTGATGTCTGCCGTGCCTGCCGTTGTGCCGTTAAGCTTGACAAGATGACGGTTTGTTTTTTTTGCGATTATGTTTGCAAGTGTCGTTTTTCCTGTTCCGGGAGGGCCGTAAAAAACGAGATTGGGTATTTCACCGGATTCAATTATGTTTCGCAGAGGCTTGCCCTGACCGATAAGATGCTTCTGACCAACCATATCGTCAATGGCTTTCGGTCTCAGCCTGTCGGCAAGAGGAACGGACATATTATCCTTCCTTTCATTGGCAAAATGGAGTCTGGTACGGTACGGTTTACCAAAACTCTTTGCCGGTTATTATTATAAATTCGGATTTCGGAATGCGGAATTCAGGGGTGAAAGTGTTAAGTGTTAAGTGTTAAGTTGCTTTTCTTCCTTCTCCCTCGGGAGAAGGTGGCAATGCGGAACGCATTGACGGATGAGGGAAAAATAACAATTCGGAATTCGGAATTCGGAATGCGGAATTTCGGGGAGCAAGCTCCGATTTTTGAAAGTTTTAAGTTGAAAGTTTTAAGTTTTAATTATCCTCTGGATATCCTTATGGCGGCGTGCTGAGGTCAGCACGCCCTACATAATCGGAAATGTTAATTCGTTCGGATTTTGGCCTCCCTTTCAAGGGAGGTGGCATTTCCGCAGGAAATGACGGAAGGTTGCAAATACGCAAACCCCCGCCCTTCGGGCACCCCCTTTGGTAAAGGGGGCTAAAGTTGCTTTTCAGAGAATTGTGCAGGATAAGGAACTATTCCCTGTCTTACTTTGTTTTTTCTTTTTGAATGTAGGGCAGCCTAAGGCAAACCAAGCAAACAAACATATAACTGCCGAAAAAACAAGGCTTTGCAAAAGCGGTGCTTTGATATTTGGTGTAGTGAATGATTTAACAAATACCACAACGCTTGACGAAACTGCAATAAATAATACCAAAAATGTTTTCAGTATATTAGCAGTATTATTCATTATCGGTATCTCCTTGTTATCACGAATTAAACAACGTTTTTCCTATCAAATAGTCCATTTCATCAAGTATTGATATTATTTCTTGCTTATTCTCGGAATCACAATACGCATATACAACCGTATTATCAACCCAAGTTACTGCATTATATTTGCCGAGCGAATCAAGTGAATAAGTACTGTAATTGCCGGCGCTGCTTTTTGTTTCTATTTTATGGATTGCATCATATTCAAGTGTAATCTTATTATATGCTTGACCATATAAATCTAAAGCGCCGTTTCTGTCTTTGAAAATAAAATACTCAAAATGTATATCTTCACTTTGAAATGCGACGCATTTATCAAGTGTAACCTCAAAGCCTTTATCTCTTTCATAATATTGGTCTGTTATATCTACAGCATGATAACCGTGATTCGTAATGATGCTTCCAATTGCATCAGCAGACAAAGGTTCTTTATTAACAACAAGCACTTTAAGTAAGCAATAAATCAGCAAAAGGAATGCACCCAAAACAACAATAAGTTTAAAAGCCATCTTTGCGGGGCTTTCTTTTCTCCATTCGGGGTATTGTGCAGCCATAATTAATCTCTCTTTATTATTTAATTAAATACCATTTATCTACATATAATTCTTCGGCACGACAGTACGCTGCGAATCAAAAATCCAGACTGCCCCTTCCTTCTCCTTGAGGAGAAGGTGCCGAGCTTGCGAGGCGGATGAGGTGTCAATAAAATTCATCAAACTTCCCCTCATCCGTCTTGCCTTACGGCAAGCCACCTTCCCCCCGAGGGGAAGGAAGAACAAAACTAAATAAAACTTAAAACTTAACGCTTAACACTTAAAACTCTCTATCCGTAGGGGGCTGACATCCTTGGCGCCCCGCAAGCTTGATTGATTTTCGGGCTGCCCGGAAGGTCAGCACTTTATCCGGATATATATTATCATAAAATAAAGCTTATTTCAATCAGCAAACGGCAGTAAAGAAAATTAAAGAAAACAGAAGAAAAAAGGAGAAAAAATGTGAAAATCAGTCATTTCACAGAAAATCTGACCAAATCTGACCTTTGATTTTCTGACCTTAACTGACTATAATACAGACAGAAGGTCAGAAAAGGTCAAAGGAAGTGATGAAAATGAGCCTCAGTAATGAAATAACCCGTATGCTAATGGAAATGATAGAGTCGGCAGGTGAAGCCGAAATAAAAAGAAATGACCTTGCGCAATCCCTCGGCTGCGTTCCGAGCCAGATAAACTATGTTATTTCTTCAAGATTCACGCCGGAGCACGGATATATCGTTGAGAGCCGCAGAGGCGGCGGAGGTTACATAAAGATAACAAGGCTTTCCCTGGATTCACCCTCGGCAATAATGATGACGGTTAACGGCATAGGCTCTGCGGCGGATGCCCTGACCTGCCGTTCCCATATAATGAATCTTGTATCAAACGGAATTTTAAGCCGCGGTGCGGCAAGAATAATGCTTGCAGCGGTGGATGACTCCGCTTTGAGAGGCTTGCCTGCGGAGTACCGTGACGGTACAAGAGCTTCCATAATCAAACAAATGCTTTTAGCTTACGGAAAGGATGATTGAAAATGCTGTGTCAGAATTGCGAAAAAAATGAAGCTACAACCCACATCAAACAGATAATCAACGGAGATATGGCGGAGAGTCATCTTTGCCCCGAATGTGCCGCACATCTCGGCTATACGGATATGTTTTCCGGCTTCCGTCTTAATCTTCCCGGCTTTTTCGGCGGTCTGCTTGAGGATATGCTTCCCGCCGTATCCGCAGGCAGCGTGAAACGCTGTGAAAAATGCGGCTGTTCCTTTGATGATATTGTCAGAGACGGTAAGGTCGGCTGTGCCGATTGTTACAGAACATTTTACGACCGTCTTTCACCGTCAATTCAGCGTATTCACGGCAAAATAAAGCACTCCGGCAAAATCAGCCGAAGTGTAGGTGAGCAGGAAAAGGCGGAAACGACGCAGGAAAAGGCGGACAAGCTCAGAGCAAAAATGAATATTGCCGCTGCAAATCAGGATTTTGAAGAAGCGGCAAAGCTCAGAGATGAAATAAAGGCTTTGGAAGGAGGCAAAAATAATGAATAAATGGTACTCCGGAAAAGGAAACGAAAGCGATGTTGTGCTCAGCACAAGGATAAGACTTGCCAGAAACCTTGAGGAATTTCCCTTTCCATCACGCCTTGACAAAAGCGGAAAAGAAAAGGTAAATGAACTTGTTCGCTCGGCTCTTTTTGAAAACGACGAGCACGGCTTCAGCTATGTGGATATGAATTCGCTGACAAAGCTTCAGGCCGTTTCACTGGCTGAAAGGCACCTTATCAGCCCCGAATTTGCTTCTTCTCATCAGGACTCGGCTCTTGTGCTTTCGGAGGATGAAAGCATAAGCATCATGCTTTGTGAGGAAGACCATATCAGACTTCAGGTCATGGGTCCGGGTCTTGCCCTTGAGGAAACCTATGCCGTTGCCGACTCCATTGACAGAGCTCTTGACGAAAAGCTGAAATATGCGTTTGATGAAAGGCTCGGCTATCTCACAAGCTGTCCCACAAACCTCGGAACGGCAATGAGAGCAAGCGTTCTGCTTCATCTGCCTGCTCTTACCGCCTGCGGTCAGATGCCCGGCCTTGCAAACACGGTGTCAAAGCTCGGTCTCAATATCTGCGGCGCCTACGGCAGCAGAACTCAGCCGGCAGGTGACATTTATCAGGTCAGCAATCAGATTACTCTCGGTATCACCGAGGAAACGGCTATTGCAAACCTGAAATCAATCGTACTCCAGCTTGCGGCTCAGGAAAGAAGTGCCGCAGAACGGGCAATCAAAAATCCCGCAGAGGAGGACAGAATTTACAGAGCCCTCGGAATAATGCAGAATGCAAGACTTCTTAACGGAAATGAATTCATGGAGCTTGTTTCAAAGGTCAGATTCGGAGCGGCTGCCGGAATTCTTGACATTCCCGTTGAAAAGCTCAACGGCCTTATTATTGATATGCAGCCCGCTACACTTTCCGTGACGAATGAAAACATTGATTCAATTACCGCAAGAGATGCGGTAAGAGCGGAAAAGGTAAGAAATATTTTAAGATAATAATGGTACCCATCGGACAAACCGATGGGTACCATTTAATAATTCAGTTTTGTGAAGTATCTTTTATTTTTACTGATGTTTCATTAAGAAAATTGTCAATTTTGTTTTCGGTATCAGATATAAAATAGCTAAAATTTCCCATTTCTGATTCTATTGTTTCAGAAATGTTTGAATTCAAAACATTTACAGAATTCTCAAGCTTAAAAACTACATTATCGGTCATTTCATCAATAAGATTGACAATTTGATTTTTCATTGAATTAAATTCTTCATCAATAACGTTTAGAATTTGTTTTCTGAATTCATCTTCTCTTTTCTTTTGTTCTTCAATATGTTTCTCTTCAAAATATAGCTCCACAGCTTCTTTTATTGTATCCGCTCGATTATTGATAATATAGCTGTATAATAAATCAATTGCTTCATTATTCTTTAAATCCGGACCGAGAAAATCATTTTCATCTACTGCTTTTTCTGCTGCAGCAAATCTGTCTTTGGCTTTTGTCTCTGATTTTTTTGCTTTATTTATGTTGTCTTCATATTCGGCACGATCTTTTTCTTTGAGAGATTTACGGATTTCGGCAAAACTTTCTTCAAATTCAGATTCAGCCTTTACTCTTTTTTTGATATATGTCTGCAAGTCTTTTTCATATTTTTTCTTTTTTCCTATTGCCCATTTAGATGGCTTTTCTGGCTTTTCACCTATAATAGATTTAATGAATTTTTCCTTTTCTTTTTCATCAAATGCTTTAAGATTTTTTGAGGAAAAAGTTTGAGCATTCTGAACATCGAATTCAGCAATTTCAAGTGCTTCCCTTGCTTCTGCACGCTCTGAAATTTGATTTTTCAAATTACATATTTCATCGAGCAATTCTTTCTTTTGTATGTTCATTTTTTATCCTCGATTTTAATAAATTTTGGACTATAATAACAGTATAACATTTCTCTGCGTTTATATTACCGTAATCGGTAAGGTTTTTGCTTCGCCCCAGGCGGCGCCTCTTGTCTGAACAGTGTAATCATTTTTGCCGACAGTTGAGAATTTATATTTGATTACCCAGGTTTTCAGACCGTCTTTTATTTCACAGCTCAATGTGTTTGTTGAGCTTGCCTGATAGGTCGAATATTTGCCGTTAAGGCCGATTCTGACCTTGTCGCAGTCGTCGGTCGTAATAACGGTGATGTTGAGATATTTCGTTTTCTTTATAGAATCTGCGGCAGGTGCTGCGGAAACAAGGGTGTATTTAGCGTAAGCCGATGTTGCCTGTGTAAAGCTGTTTGCCGTTTTGCCGACAGTGATTTCAGGCTTTGTTTCGTTATATTCATACCATGTTGTGCCGTTACCGATACGGCAGCTCATACACCAGCTTTCCGTAACCTTGTCATCCGGAACGGTGTAGGTGAATTTCATGGAGATTTCCCATGTTCTTACGCCGTCCTTGTCGGTAACGGTAATATTGTCGGCAGCACTGTTGTATTTGTAATAGGTCGTGATTTTGTTTGTCTTTCCGTCTTCGGAAATATAAGTGCCGTCAAATCTGAGCCAGGTCACATTTATTGATGTAATAACTGTCCAGTCAAGGGACTTTCCGCGGATGACCTTGCTGTCGCTGATACCAAGTGATTTAACGATTTCATCAAAAACTATCTTTGTGCCGGGAACGGTTCTTGTGATTGCCTTGCCGCAGATGCCACAGTGCCGTGACTCTGTGCCGTCTTTTTCTTCGGTGGCATTGTAATCATAAATATAGTCACCGTAATTGTGCTCCTCCGGAGTGAAGTCTATTGAAGAGGCAATGGCATATTCATACATCGGAGTGTCTTTATGGATTATAAATTCCGTATTGCTGCCGAAGTCGGGAGCACCGCAGTAATTATCGGAATAATAATCATGAAATACATATTCCTCAACGTTGAGAGGATCAAATGCATTTTCGGAAATATCAACAGTTCCGGTCACGGGAAGTCTGATTTCTTTAAGTCTGCCGAGTTCACCGAAAGTGAAATCGGGTATGGCTTCAACATTTTCGCCGATGTTTATGTTTTCAACTTCACTGTAACAGAAGGGAGTGAAAAGATGATTTTTGCTTACAAGAGCGGGCAGGGCATTAACGGCATTGTAGTTGACTGTCTTTAGGTCGTGACAGAGAGAAAATGCGCTTGCACCGATGTAAATTACGCTTTCGGGAACGGTAACGGAAGAAATATTTGACTCATAAAAGGCTTCTTCGGCAATGATTCTCGTGCCCTCCGGTATTTTGCATTCGCCGTAGTAATCTTCACTCCCGACAACGCAGTTGTCAATAATGCAGATGCCGTTTTCATTAAGGCTGTTCTGATAAAGCGGAATGAAGCATATAATATCACAGCCGATGTATGTTACCGAATCGGGAATGTTCAGAGAATTGAGATTCCAGCAGTTTTCAAAACAATAGCCGCATATTGAAAGCAGTCCGTCGGGAAGAACGGCGGAGCTTATCTGGGAGTAAGCTACGGCACGGAAAGCGATTACTTTTGTGCCTTCTTTAACCGTTAACTGACCTGATTTGCTGTTGTCAACATCAAGAAGAACGGAACCGAGATAAAGAACGCCGTCCTCACGATTGTTTTTATCATTGAAATATGCCGTGTCATCGAATGCCGAATTTTCAACCTTCATGATTGTCGAAGGAAGAGAAATTTCGGAAAGAGCGCTGCAGCCGTTGAATGCATAAGCATCTATTGAAACAAGGCCTTCGTCTGCGGTAAGCTTTTCAAGGGAAACGCACTCGGCAAATGCCGAGTATGCAATTTCGGTTACACTGCCGGGAATGGTGACCTCGGTAAGTGCGCTTGCATAGAAAGCACATTCACCGATAAAATCAAGGCTTCCGGGGAATGAAACGGTTTTAAGGCTTTGTGCATTTGCGGCGGCATAGTCGGCTATTCTCGTTACTCCCTCGGGTATGATGAGAAATTCGGCTTCCTTAAGGGGAGGATATGCCTCAAGAACGGTTTTGTCTTTATTGTAAAGAACGCCGTCAACTGAGCAGTAATAAGGATTTTCCTCACTGACATTTATTTCGGAAGGATAAAATCCCTCTGTGTAAGTTACATCAGCACGCTTTACATTTTTCGGAAGTGTTATGGATTTTAGTGAATTGCAGTAATAAAACGGATTGTCACAGATATATTCAAGGGAATCGGGGAGCGTTAACTGAGAGAGGTCATAACAGCCGTAAAAGGCTTCCGAGGCTATAATTCTCGTGCCGGGCTTTACGGTGCAGGCCGTACCTATCAGGTCATCATCAACGGCAGCAAGGCAGTCGCCGATATAAAGAACACCGTCTTCGTAGTTTGATGGGTCGTCAATCGCTGTTGCGTAAACTATGTCATCACCGATATCTTCAAGTGAAGCCGGAAGATAAAGCTGAGTAAGGGATGTGCAGTCTTCAAATGCAGAATTGCCGAGAACTTTGATGCCATCCGGCAGAATAACACTTTCAAGACTTTCACAGCCTTCAAATGCCGCGTGGCGGATTCTTTCAAGACCGCTGCTGAAATTTATCGTTTTCAGCATTGTGCAGTTTGAAAATGAATAATCGTTTACGACCTTCAGCTTTGCCGGTAATGTGAGCTCGGTAAGAGCCGTGCCGCCAAATGCTTCATAACTGATACAGTCAACACTTTCGGGAAACTCTATTCCGGTAAGACCGGAATTATAAAATGCATATTCGCCTATTGTTGTGACCGATTCGGGAATATCAAAGTGAGTCAGTGCGCTGCAGTACGAAAAAGCGGATTCCGGTATGCTTGTCATGCCGCTGCTGAATCTGACGGATGTGAGTGCCGTGCAGTCTGAAAACACATCAGAACCCATAACCGTTACGCTGTCGGGAAGAATGGCTGTTTTAAGCTTTTCAATGCCCGAAAAAGCATATTCTTCAATTATTTCAACGCCGTCGGAAACGGTGATTTTTTCAAGGTCCTCATTGCCGTAAAATGCGGAATCGCAGATTCTTTTAACGGGATAGCCGCCGAGAACGGCAGGAACGGTTATTTCATTCTGACCTGTGAAATCAAAAGAAATTATCCGGGCTTCGCCGTTTATGATGGAGTATGTAAAACCATCTTGAGTTAAATTATCACCTTCGGCAAATGATTTTAGGGTGAAAATTCTGCCCGAAACGGGCGTGAAAGCCGCTGCCGATAATAAAATCAGTGCAATGATGATACTTAAAAATTTTTTCATCTGTTATTCTCCTGTTGATTATTTGCCGAGAAACTCTTTCATAAGAGAGGGGCCGAAGGAAACAAAGTCGCCTGTTTCCTTTGCGGAATTTTCGTTGATTGAAGCAACGCCGCTGTCGGCTTCTTTGCTCTTCTGATAAATCATGAAGGGTACGGGATCGCCGGCGTGAGTTCTTGTAACTATGGGTGTGGGGTGATCGGGAAGGATCATGACCTTATAATCGTCACCGCAGTTATCAAGATAACCGAGAATAACGGGGAGAACCTTTTCATCAATAAGCTCAATGGCTCTGATTTTATTTTCGGGCTCATTTCTGTGACCGCATTCATCGGGAGCTTCAAAATGAAGATAAACAAGCTCCTGACCGTTTTTCCATTCTTCAACTGCCGCTGCGGCTTTGCCCTCAAAGTTTGTGTCAATATATCCGGTGGCACCCTCGACCTCGGGGGTGTTCATTCCGGCACAGATGCCGATTCCTTTAAGCAGGTCAACGGCGGAAATAATACTGCCCTTTACTCCGTAAAGCTTTTCAAAAAGCTCAAGTCCGGGCTTTTTGCCTTCGCCCCAGAGCCAGATTGAATTTGCGGGAGCCTTGCCCTCGGCAATTCTTTTTTTGTTGACGGGGTGGTCCTTAAGAAGGTCATAGCTTTCTTTCATCATTGCCACAAGCTTTTCGGCATTGGGTGATTTTGAAAGATATTCGCCGACAACTCTGCCCGAAATATCGTGAGGGGGAGTCATGCCGCCGAGGTCGGTCGTTCCGTTGTTGACAATAAGGCAATGACGGTAAGCAACGCCGCCGTAAAAAGAAAATTCATCATTGCCGAAATGCTCCTGAACGGTTTTGATTATCTCGTGAGCCTCTGCGGTTGAAATATCTCCGGCAGAATAATCGAGCATTGTTTTATCTTCATATTTTTCTTCGTCACTGAGGGTAACGATGTTGCATCTGAGAGAAACATCGGTATCCTTCATTTTTACGCCGATGCTGACCGCTTCAAGGGGTGAACGACCCGTGTAGCATACGGCGGGGTCATAACCGAGAACGCTTAAATTTGCAACATCCGAGCCGGGCTTAAGACCCTCGGCAACGGTTTTGACAAGGCCGACACGACCTTTTGAAGCAAGCTTATCGAAAAGGGGCTTTTTTGCAAGCTCCATGGGTGTTTTTCCTCCGAGAGCGGGCACGGGGTAATCCGCCATTCCGTCATAAAGAACTACTGCATATTTCATTTGTTTATACCTCCGGTTATTTCTTTGCTTTTTTTGCCGATACAACGCATATTGCCGCCGCAAGTGCCGCGGCTATTCCCGCAACAGCTACCCATATTGCGTTCGGGTTGCTGCCTGTTTCGGGCAGAGATACCGCCGATGCGTCATAAGAGAAAGCGGATATTGCTGCCGTGACAACGCCGAGTATCATAAGTGCGCAGAGAATAATTGCAATTATTCTGACAATAAGACTTCTTTTTTTCATTTTTTCCTCCGTCAGACCAAGAGGGCTTCCATGCCCTTGTTTATTTTTTCGGCATTGTCGGCGGCAGTCTGCATATCTCCGCCGCAGCCGGTAATATAAAATTTGATTTTCGGTTCTGTACCCGATGGCCTCATTATTGCAAAGTGACCGCCTTCAAGAGCATAGGCGAGAATGTTTGAGGGAGGAAGCTGAATTTTATCCGTTTCTCCCGCTTCAACATCGACAATAAGCGAAGTGTTGTAATTATAGTGCTTGAGAACCTTGAAGCCGCCTACGGATTCCGGGGGATTATTTGCCGTTTTTTCCATGATTTCCTTCATTTTGACCATGCCGTCGGCACCCTCGAACATAAAGGATTTCTGCTTGTCGCAGGAAGCACCGAATTCTTCATAAAGCCCTGCAAGTACATCCGCAAGGGTCATGCCCTTGGATTTATAGAAGGCTGCCATTTCACAGATGAGCAAAGAGGCGGCAACGGCATCCTTATCCCTTGCGTGGGTGCCGAGAAGATAACCGTAGCTTTCTTCAAAAGCCATGATGAAGTCGTTTTCTCTGCCCTCGCCGACAAGCTTTGTCAGACATTCGCCCATATATTTGAAGCCCGTGAGGGTTTCAATGAGCTGTGCGCCGTATTTTGCGCATATTTTATCAACAAGCTTTGTGGAAACAAAGGATTTGATTACAACGGGATGTTCGGAAAGAGTTCCGGCTGCCTTCTTTTCGGAAAGCAGATAATTTGTCAGCAGGGCACCCATTTCATTGCCCGTAATAAGTCTGTAATCGTCGTCAACGGGAACGGCGGCACCGATTCTGTCACAGTCGGGGTCTGTGGCAAAAAGCAAATCGGGCTTTTCTTCCTTTGCCATTTCAAGACCGCAGTCAAAGACCTGGCGTATTTCGGGATTGGGGTATGGGCAGGTGGGGAAGGTGCCGTCTGGCATTTCCTGCTCCTTAACCACATTTATGTCATTATATCCCGCTTTTGAAAGTACGGTGCGAACGGGAATGTTGCCTGTACCGTTAAGAGGAGTATATATTATTTTTACCTTTGATTTGTCAAGCTCCGGATGAACGGGCTTTTTAAGGCAGAGAGCATAGAATTCCTCAATGATTTCATCGGAAATATATTCAATCAGACCTGATTTCATACATTCGTCAAAATCCGCCTTCTTTACGCCGCGGAAAATATCGGTTTTCTTTATATATGAATAGGTTTCGTCTGCCGCTTCCTCGGTCATCTGGTAGCCCTTGGGGTCATAGCATTTGTAGCCGTTGTATTTTGAAGGATTGTGACTTGCGGTGATTACTATGCCGCCCTTGCATTCAAGGCGCATTACGGCATAGGAAACCATCGGTGTCGGCATCAGACGGGGGTAGATATATACTTTAATCCCGTTTGCCGCAAGTATTTCCGCACTCAGACGGGCAAAAACATCGGAATTGATTCTTGAATCGTAACCGATGGCAACGGCGGGTGAGTCATATTTGCCGTTGAGGTAATCGGCAAGGCCCTGTGTTGCCTGACCGACGGTGTATTTATTCATTCTGTTTGTGCCTGCGCCGAGAACTCCGCGCAGACCTGCAGTGCCGAATTCAAGACAGCGGTAAAATCTGTCGAGAATTTCTTCTTCATTATCTCTGATTGCTTCAAGCTCGGCATGAACGGCCTCGTCTTCAGCCGTGCCTTCAAGCCAGAGCTCATAGAGCTTTTTTACATCATTCATTCAGATTACCTCCGGATTTATGCGAAAAGTCCGATTACGAAAAATACTGCTGCGCTGAAAAAGTTTTTGATATATGCGAATATCTGCTCAAAGAAATTATCATATTCCCTGTAGCTTGTTTCATCTTCCTGCTTTTCAAACCTTGCATTGTTGAATTTTACGCTGCCCTCGTAGGTGTAAACCTCGCTGTCGTAATTTTCAAGGTCATCCTCGTGAAGGGTGATAAGTCTGTAACCGTAGGGGCCTGGCTTTGCAAATTCACAGCCATAGGTAAAGCCGAGCTCAATGCCGTCAACCTTGCCGGAGAAGCCTTCAACATGCTGATGCCCGAAATATGCGCCGATCACATCGCCCTGCTCTTTCCAGGCGGAGAACTCTGCCGTGGTTTTGCCGGGCTCATAGGCGAAAAAGTTATAGCCGTGAGCTATATCTCTGTTAAGACGGTAGAATTTGAGCCCTTTGCCTCTTGCACCTTCGTCAAACATACTGCATTCTTCAAAAAGATTGCCGATATCATCAACCTGAATGTGCTGGAAAAGAAGAGAGGGAACGGGAGAGCCGCCGTTTGCCTGAGCAAGAGCGGTTGACTCCGATTTATACCAGTCTATCTGCTGCTCATTGACTCCGCCTCTGCCTGTGTCCATAAGCCAGATATTGAAAACAGTATTGCCGTCTTTACCTTTGATTTCAAGGTTATAGTCAAGTCTGTCATCGGGGTCATCACTCTCGTCGGTGATAAGGCAGTTGTCATATTTTGAATAGATTTCAAGCCAGTCTTTGCCGCCGATGCTGCATTTGTAATCATTATTGCCCTGTGCAATGGCATAGGGAATGCCGGATTCCTCAAGAATCGAAAGCACATTGTCGGTGGCAACGGTGAGATTGTCAACGGTTTTTTCAAGGTCAACATCTCCGCCGAGGCTTTCAACAACGACACCTTCCTTGAAAATCTGAGCATCCGTGCCGATGTCGCCGAATCTTGAATCCTCAACAAGGTCGCCGGTGAAAATAATCAGGTCCGGCTTTTCGGCAAGCATCATTCTGACAAAATTCTGCATATCATAGGCAGGGTATCTGTCATCCTGAGTGTCGCTGAAAACAAGGATGCGGAAAGTTCCGTCATCCGAAAATTCAAGCTCTTTTCTGCCTTCTGCGGCAAAGGCATAAATAAAAGTTGAAAATAAAAGTGTGAGTGTAATAACAAAGCATAAAACTTTCTTCATAAAACATCAAACCTCCCTATTATGAATTATAGCATTTGACTTCTCAAAGTCAATATATATATAAAAAATACTTGATATTATTATTTATAGCTGATATAATAACGGTAATTATTGTAAGGTGGGATATTATGAGTACAATCGCACTGTTTCTCGTGAAAATTCTTTCCGTGTTCTTTTCGGTGGTGCTTATTCCTCTTTCAGGTCTTACATATGGCCTTGATGCAATTTCTCTCGGCAAACGCACCGATGAAGCACGCACCAATATTGTCGGACTCGGCGCTTATTTCCGCTCTCAGGGCATTACCTGTGACGGAGAGGACCTTTACTTTTCATCAAAAACCACTCTTATCAGAACGGAGAGTGACGCAAAAACCGTTGTCAATATGAATCTCTCCGCAATCCCCGATGAGCTTGCCGACAATTACGGTATCAAGCACATAGGCGGTCTGAGTTATTATAACGGTAAGATTTATGCGGGTATGGAAGACAGCAAGGTCTGGGATTACCCGATAATCGGTGTTTTTGACTGTGAAACACTTCAGCTTGAAAAATATTATATTATGGATTCAGAGGTTATAACAAGAGGAATGCCCTGGGTGACGGTTGACCCTCAGACGGGTTATCTTTACTGTATGGACCATTCCAAAAAGCCCGTAAAAATCCTCATTTATGATGTGAACGATGAAATGAGCTTTGTCGGTGAAGTCCCGCTTGCCGAAACGGTTCCGTCAATTCAGGGGGCGGAGTTCTGTGACGGAGTGATGTATGCCGCAACAAACGACGAAACTCAGGCAATTTACAAAATTGATGTTCAGACCGGCGAGGTCACAAAATTCCTTGACAGAAACCTTACCGGGGGTGAGGGCGAAGGTATGACCTTTATGGAGGTTGACGGCAAAAAGGTTCTTGTTGCCATGGATATGGGCGTCATCTTCGTAAATGCCTTTGTCAGACAGTATTCAATAAATAAGTAATTTTTATTCGGAGGAAAGATATATGTACGAAAAAGTTTCCGCAAATCTTGATTTCGTAAACAGAGAAAAAGCCGTGCTTGATTTCTGGAACAAAAACAAGATTTTTGAAAAAAGCATGGAAATAAGAGAAGGCTGCCCGACATACACCTTCTATGACGGCCCGCCTACTGCCAACGGCAAGCCTCACATCGGCCATGTGCTTACAAGAGTTATCAAGGATATGATTCCCAGATACCGCACCATGAAGGGCTACTATGTACCCCGTAAGGCCGGCTGGGACACTCACGGCCTTCCCGTTGAGCTTGAGGTTGAAAAAATTCTCGGCATAAACGGCAAGGAGCAGATTGAAGAATACGGCCTTGAGCCCTTCATTAAGCTCTGCAAGGAAAGTGTATGGAAATATAAAGGCATGTGGGAGGATTTCTCCGGTACTGTCGGCTTTTGGGCAGACATGAACGAGCCTTATGTTACCTATCACAACGAATATATCGAGTCCGAATGGTGGTCACTTAAAGAAATCTGGAATAAAGGCCTGCTTTACAAGGGCTTTAAGATAGTTCCTTATTGTCCCCGCTGCGGAACTCCTCTTTCATCTCACGAGGTTGCTCAGGGTTACAAGACCCTTAAGGAGCGTACCGCCATTGTCCGCTTCAAGGTAAAGGGCGAGGATGCTTATTTCCTTGCATGGACAACGACCCCCTGGACTCTTGCTTCAAATATTGCTCTTTGCGTAAATCCCGATGAGGAATATGTTAAGGTTAAGGCCGCCGACGGCTTTACCTATATTATGGCAAAGGCTCTTCTTGATACCGTTCTGGGCGGTATTGAAAGAGAAGAGGGCACACCCGCTTACGAAATTCTTGAAAGCTATAAGGGCAAAGACCTTGAATATAAAGAGTATGAGCCCCTTTATCAGTGCGCAAAGGATGCTGCCGACAAGCAGAACAAAAAGGCATTCTTCATTTACTGTGACGATTATGTAACAATGTCCGACGGTACGGGGATTGTTCACATTGCTCCCGCCTTCGGTGAAGACGACGCAAGAGTCGGCAGAAAATATGATGCTCCCTTCGTTCAGATGGTTGATGAGCACGGCGTTATGAAGCCGGAAACTCCCTTTGCCGGTATGCGCTGCAAGCCCAAGCAGAGTGAAATCGATGCAGGCGCGGTAAACTGCGACCCCGAGGTTCTCAAAGAGCTTGACGCAAGAGGAATTCTTTTCAGCGCACCCAAGGTTGAGCATGAATATCCTCACTGCTGGCGCTGTGACACACCGCTCATTTATTACGCAAGAGAATCATGGTTTATCAAGATGACCGCTGTACGCGATAATCTTGTTAAGAATAACAACACCGTAAACTGGATTCCCGAAAGCATCGGTAAGGGCAGATTCGGCGACTGGCTTGAAAACATTCAGGATTGGGGTATCAGCCGTAACCGTTACTGGGGCACTCCTCTTAACATCTGGGAATGCGAATGCGGTCACAGACACGCTGTGGGCTCCATTGCCGAGCTTAAAGAGCTCAGCGATAACTGCCCCGAGGATATAGAGCTTCACCGCCCGTTCATTGATGATGTTACAATCAGGTGCGAAAAGTGCGGAAAGCAGATGAAGAGGGTTCCCGAGGTTATCGACTGCTGGTATGACTCCGGTTCAATGCCCTTTGCACAGCATCATTATCCCTTTGAAAATAAAGACCTCTTTGAGCAGCAGTTCCCCGCCGAATTTATTTCCGAGGCTGTTGACCAGACAAGAGGCTGGTTCTATTCTCTTATGGCAATCTCGACCCTTCTCTTTGACAAGAGCCCGTACAGAAATGTTATCGTTCTCGGTCTTGTTCAGGATGAAAACGGTCAGAAAATGTCAAAATCCAAGGGTAATGCGGTTGACCCCTTTGATGCCCTTAAGAATCTCGGCGCCGACGCCATCCGCTGGTATTTCTACACGAATTCCGCTCCCTGGCTGCCCAACCGTTTCCACGACAAGGCAGTTACCGAGGGTCAGCGTAAATTCATGGGTACCCTCTGGAACACATACGCTTTCTATATCATGTATGCCGATATAGACAAGTT
The DNA here is from genome assembly GCA_045642725.1 of Acutalibacteraceae bacterium. Classification (GTDB taxonomy): domain Bacteria; phylum Bacillota; class Clostridia; order Oscillospirales; family Acutalibacteraceae; genus CAG-177. The sequence goes on along the minus strand of JAZUJJ010000085.1, from coordinate 3,043 downwards.
TGACCCCACAAAGCATACTCTTGATTATAACAAGCTTTCCGTTCTTGATAAATGGCTGCTTTCAAGACTCAACACTCTTATCGGTACCGTTGACGGTTATCTTGATTCCTATGCCATTCCCGAGGCGGCAAGAGCACTCCAGGTATTTGTTGACGAAATGAGTAACTGGTATGTACGCTGCTGCAGAGAAAGATTCTGGAGACAGAACAGCGACGACGATAAGGTCAGCGCATATATGACCCTTTACACTGCTCTTGAAACCGTTATCAGGCTTGCCGCTCCCATGATTCCTTTCATGACCGATGATATTTACCGCAACCTTGTCTGCTCCGTCAACAAGGAAGCACCTATCAGCGTTCATCTCTGTGATTATCCCGTTGCCGACCCCGCTCTCATTGACAAAGACCTTGAAGCCTATATGGATGAGGTTCTCAATGTTGTTGCTCTCGGCAGAGCCGCAAGAAACGGTGCAAATATCAAGATAAGACAGCCTCTTGACAAGATGTATGTGGGTGTTCCCCGTGAGCTTCCCGAAAATCTTCTTGAAATCGTTGAAAACGAGCTTAACATCAAGAGCGTTGAATTCGTAAACGATTCTTCCTCCTATGTTTCATACAGCTTCAAGCCTCAGCTTAAGACTCTCGGACCCAAGTACGGCAAGCTTCTCGGAGCTATCCGCAACGCTCTCCAGTCTCTTGACGGCTCAAAGGCAAAGCAGGAGCTTGACGAAAAGGGTGCAATCACTCTTAACCTTGACGGCAGCGAAATCGCTCTTGCCGCCGAAGACCTGCTTATCGAAACAGTTCAGAAGGAAGGCTTCCAGGCAGAGAGCGGAAACGGAGTTACCGTTGTGCTTGACACCAACCTTACCCCCGAGCTTATCGAGGAAGGCTTCGTAAGAGAGCTTATCTCAAAGATTCAGACCATGCGTAAGGATGCAGGCTTTGAGGTTATGGATACGATTACTCTTTTCTGTTCCGGCAACGAAAAGATAGCCGCAATAGTTGAAAAGAATAAGGAATCAATCTGTCACGATGTTCTTGCCACCGAGGTTGTAAACGGTGAGGGCGGCGACCTTGCAAATGCCCTTGACATCAACGGCGAAAAGGTAACTCTCGGAGTAAAGAAAAACTGAGAATAAAAATTATAAGGCTCCGCCGGAAAAATCCGACGGAGCTGAATTTTTTATTTCTTATCTGAAATGCCGAGGATGTAATCTGAGGTTGTATTATAAAGTGCTGCAAGTGCTATAAGAATATCCGAGGGAATATCTCTGAGACCTTGCTCATATCGGTTATACTGCGGCTGTTTCATATTGAGATACTCTGCAATCTGCTTTTGCGTAAGGTCATTATCTTCCCGCAGTTCTCTTATTCTTTTGTAATAACCCACGCGCGCCCCTCCTTTGATAACCGATTGATTATATTGACATTTTAACATCTGTATGTTATAATTCATTGAAATATAACCGTTTGGTTATAAAAATGGAGGGAGAATTTTAATGAAAAAGTTTTTATGCCTTGTTATGGCAATGCTGATGTTCGTATTTTGCTTTTGTTCCTGCGGCGATGAATACAAACCTGCCGGAAATGGTGGAACAACCGAAGCTATGAGTGACAAGCAGGTTGATAAAACAATCGACCATAAATCTTTTGAAAACGATGACAATATCGGTTTGATGAGTATTAAAATCAATACAACAAAGAATTATAAGCTTAATGATACGGAAAAGCTTTTAGTTCAGTATTTTGATTCCGATTATGAACACAATGTCGAGTATAATGCGCTTCAGCGTTATCCTCAGATATATAACAATACTCAGATTTCATTTATTGCAAAAGTAAAAAAACTTATAGAAACAAGTGATGAATCATATACGGCAATGGTCCAGTACGGATGGTACAGTTCAGCTAATGACAATGATACGGATTATGTTGTTATCAAAGGAAAACAAGGAACAGCAAGACTTATAGAGGGTGACTATATTCTTGTGTACGGAAAATACACGGGGGTTGACAGCTATACTGTTGACGGAACGGGATATTCATTACCGACCATTGAAGTAAACCGCTTTCAATTCGGCGGCGATAATAATGGCGGGGAAGGCTTCAAAGATCTTTATTCCGTTTCGGATATAAAAGAAATTTGCAGATATGTTTTTGGCGATAATATTACAATTAGAGAATTAAATAATGAAGATACTTTTGATTATATGGGTTCTATGCATCCTTATGTTTGTGTCTTGGATAATCAAAGTAATGCCAATTTTTCCAAATATATTTTGGATGCTGAAAGCGGACATATGTTCCAAGATATGAATAGTGAAAATATGGCAAATCAAAGCGGAATAATCATTGATTTGATCTTTGCAGCAGACTTTGAACATTTTTATGTAAAGAGACTTGACAAGAATCTTGATACCTTTACACTTCAATGTTATGATAAAGAGCTTAATAAAATATGGAGTCGTGATTTTGAAGAAACGACATCTGTTGTAATGGACTATACACCCGACCATATTTATGTTGTTGCAAACAGTTCAATGTATATTATTGATGCCGAAACAGGTGAAAATGCAACAAATCCGACTTATGTAGGCATAAAACATTATATCAGAAAATTAAGTGACGGTATTTTACTGATTCAAGGTGACTCAAAATCAGATGCGATAATGAAAACTGATATTAAAGGCAATGTTAAATGGACGGCGAATGCCAAATTTGCTATTGATGAGCATGACTGCTCAATCCAGATTTCGGATGAAAACTACAAGATATTCTATTCAGGAACAGATGAAAATAATAATTACAGTGAAAATGTTATGGTTCTTGATAAAGACGGAACTGTAATATATGATGCAGAATCATTTTAATGTATAAAAATGAATATTCCGGGATTTCAGATGCTGATATAATCCCCATAGAGTAGACACTTGAAATAACAAAAATTTCAAGACTACACTATGGGGGTTAATTTTATGCACAGAAAGAGCCATAAAAACAAGAAATATAGCAAAGAGTTAAAGCAACAAGCGGTTGAAGCA
>JAZUJJ010000084.1:0-19461 GCA_045642725.1 Acutalibacteraceae bacterium | reverse complement strand
TATTCCTGTGCTTTTTGCCTCATCTTGGCAGAAAATCTGTCTGCCAAAACTGCTTGCACCTTAAAAAGATGAGATTTGCGTGCAGTCAGGTGTTTCTTCGACGCAGGAATACTTCCGTATTTCAAGGAGAAAAACGCCTGAATGTGCGTGAAGCTCTCTTTTTAAGGCATGTAGGGTTCGATTCCCTTTTGCCTAACCGAGTGAGGATAATCCGAACTCACCTTGAATACGGATCTTTTTCCGCTCAACTTTGTCATCGTCATTGCAAGGCGACAATTTTTATGCTACAATTTGAAAAAACGGAAAAGAGGTTTTTATTATGCTGAAAATCAAGGCCGAACTCATAAACAACGAAAATTTTGCTCCCTTCGGGCGCTTTTACAAAATGGATGACCCGAAAGGCTATGCCTTAAAGGGCGAGCTTCACAGCTTTTTCCCCGACAGGCTTACGGCTTCATGCCCGAAAAACATAGGCTATTCTCCCATAATCGTCAACAAGCCCGGAAAATACATTATTACTCAGCAGGAATTTCACAACACCACCTGGGAAATGATACTGCCTCTCAATGATGATATGATAATACACTGCGCACCCGCCTCCGCAGGGGCAAGTGTAAACGAATACGCCAAAGCATTTATCGTTCCCAAAAACACGCTTGTGCTCATCAACGCCGCAATCTGGCACCTTGCCCCTCTGCCCGTAAGCGAGGATAAGCTTTGTGCCATGATAATTCTGCCCGAATGCACCTACGCCACAGACTGCACGGTAAAAGACCTTGACGAAAATCAGCAGTTTGAAATCATCCTCTGATTTATGAAAAACTGCCACCGAAATAATTTCGGTTTTTTCACGAAAGTACCAAAAAAGTGGTTTTTGACGCCCGAATATCGAATTTTTAATTAAATTGTATTTTTATGCATTTATTACTTGAAAAAGTATGAATATTGAGTATAATATATTCAAATTTCATTATGCAAATTCTGTATTTTTTTCGGGGGAGTGTTAATTATGCTTGAAAAAATAGGCGAAGTTAACGGCGTTGTCAATGACATCGTATGGGGCGTGCCCGCAATGATTCTCATTCTCGGCGTCGGTCTTTATCTTTCATTCCGCCTTCATTTCGTTCAGATCACGAAATTCGGCCATGCCATGAAAAACACCATCGGTAAGTTTTTCAGCAAAGCCGAAAAGCAGGAAGGCTCCGTTACTCCGTTTCAGGCAGTCTGCACAGCTCTTGCCGCCACCGTCGGCACAGGCAATATTGCAGGCGTAGCCGGAGCTATCGCCATCGGCGGCCCCGGTGCCGTTTTCTGGATGTGGATTTCCGCTCTGCTCGGAATGTGCACAAAATTCGCCGAAGTTACTCTTGCGGTCAAATACCGTGAAAAGAACTCAAAGGGCGAATATATCGGCGGCCCCATGTATTTCATTAAAAACGGTCTTGGCAAAAAATGGATGTGGCTTGCCTATATTTTCTGCGTCTTCGGCTTCATTGCCACCTTCGGCACAGGTAATGCAACTCAGGTAAACACCATTGTTTCTTCAATAAACACCGCTCTTGCCAATTTCAAGCTCGTTCCCGCTGAGGGAAGCAGTACATTGAATCTCATTTTCGGTATTGTTATCGCTCTGCTTGTAGGTATAGTCCTTATCGGCGGCATTCAGCGTCTTGGCAGCGTTACCGAAAAGCTCGTTCCCTTTATGGCAGTTATCTATATTCTTCTTGCAATCGGTGTTGTCGTAATCAACTATGACATGATTCCCGCCGCCTTCAAGATGATTTTTGTCGGCGCCTTCTCTCCCCGTTCCGTAACCGGAGGCGTTATCGGCTCCATGTTCCTCACCATGCGTAAGGGTATTTCAAGAGGTATCTTCTCAAACGAAGCCGGCCTCGGCTCCGCTTCAATCGCTCACGCTTCCTCCTCCGAAAAAGAACCCGCAAAGCAGGGCCTTTTCGGTATCTTTGAGGTTTTTGTTGACACCATCCTTATCTGCACACTTACCGCTCTTGTGGTAATCTGCGGCAACAGAGCAAACATCACCTTCGGCGAGGCTGCCGGTGCAGAGCTCACCATTGCCGGTTTCTCTGCCGCTTACGGCGGATGGGTAACGGTTTTCACCGCCGTTGCAATGTGCTGTTTCGCTTTTTCGACCGTTCTCGGCTGGGGTCTTTACGGCTCACGCTGTGTTGAATTTATTCTCGGCGAAAAAGCTTCCAAGCCCTTCCTTGTTGTTTACTCCCTTGTCTGCATAATCGGTGCAACCCTTGACCTCGGTCTTCTCTGGAATATTTCCGACACCTTCAACGGACTTATGGTAATCCCAAATCTTACCGCCGTTGCACTTCTTTCCCCCAAGGTAATAGCAACAATAAAAGAATATTTTGCGAAGCAGAAAGAAGCAAAATAAAATCATTAAAGACGGTTGTTGAAAAGCAGCCGTCTTTTTCTGTTGATATTTTCTATTGATAAAAGAGAAATAAAATGATATATTAACAGTTGTATAAATCAACCGGAGGAATGATTATGTCAGCTTTTATTTCCGTTTTACTTGCCATAGCAACATTTTTCCTCAATATTTTCGGTTTGCCGGGTTATCCGTCACCCAAAACCGTGGATATGGATAAATTCGTTCTCTCATGGAACGATGAATTTGACGGTGATGCCGTTGACGGCACAAAATGGGACGCCGGATGGTGGCCCGCAACCCCCACAAGCGTAAGGAAAGGCGGCTGGTGGAACACTAAGCTCTGCTCTGTTTCCGACGGAAATCTTCACATTGCAACCGTTTATTATCCCGACGGGCTTGACGGCGGAGGACCGGGCTGGTACACCTCTCAGCTTACCACTCAGGGCCGTTTTGAGCAAAAATACGGCTATTATGAGGTCAGGTGTATTCTGCCGAAGGGTGCCGGAATTTGGTCGGCATTCTGGATGATGTGCAATGGCGTCGGTGCCGTTGACGGCACAGGCGAAGACGGAACGGAAATCGACATTTACGAATCCGCTTTCTACACACAGGGCAAGGAATGGGATACCGTTCAATCGGCACTCCATTTCGACGGCTACGGTGAAGAGCATCAGCAGAAAAAGGTTCATCAGACCCATGTTTACGGCAATAATCCTTACGAGGAATACAACACCTACGGACTTGAATGGAACGAAAAAGAATATATTTTCTACATTAACGACCACAAATGCGGCTCCTCAAAATTCGGCGGCGTTTCAAAGGTTCCCGAATATCTGCTGCTTTCCGTTGAGGTCGGCGGCGAAAACGGAATTCCCGCAGACTCATGGTGCGGCATTTCCGCTGAAAACAATACCGAACCGCCCACGGATTTCATAGTTGATTATGTAAGGGTCTATCAATATAAATAATCGAAAAAGAGAGTGATTCAGATGAAAAAAATCATATCGGCAATTCTTGCGGCAATTATGGTATTTGCCGCCTTACCTCTCAATGTCTTTGCTCTCGGCAAAAACGAAACCGGTGCCACAGACGAATGGAAAGCCATGGTCAAAGAAAACTATGACGAATTCATTTCCGAGGTTGACGGGGACAGCACAAAAATTCCGTTCATCGTTTCCTCCGACCAGCACGGTCAGATCAGAAAAGGCACGGGATATTTCAACTACATAAACGAAATCGTTGACTGGAACAAAATTTCAAAAATAATCAATCTCGGTGACACGGTCGAAACCTTTTTCAACCTTCCCGAGCTGATTGCTTACAGGCAGGAAACGGATTGCCTGCCTGCCGAAAAAAGAATTGAAGTCTTCGGCAACCATGACGGTCATATAATTCCCGCATTTTTCGGCACAAAGATATTTTTTCCGACCCCCAACGCCGTCAAAGCAAAAGGCGGTGCGGCATTCGTTGTCAAGGATGAACAATTCAACATCCGTTACCTTGCCATTGACCCCATGAGCTTTATATGGACTTATAATTCGGGCAGACTTTCCTCAAACCAGGCAAACTTTCTTATCTCCGAGCTTTCAAAGGATGATTCAAGCGACATCGTAATGCTCTCTCACCCGTATCTTTTCAGAGATGCCATAATCAAGAGAGACGGCACCACCTTCACCGGCTCGGAATATTTCATCGGCAGTGCCAAAAGAGGCGCGGATGTCAAGCAATCCTTTGTCGATATGCTGCTTGCCAGAAAGAATAAAACCGCAGGCGTACTCATTGACAGCCTCGGCAGAAAGCACCCCTATGATTTCACAAACTGCAAGGGCGATTTTCTTATGACAATGCACGGCCATCATCACGGCGAGGGCTATGAAAAATCCAACGGCATCACGGAATTCCTTTTCCAGAGCTTCTGCTATGACGGTTCCGTCAACAAAGAATCTTACTGCTTCTACTTTGCATATATCGACACTCAGACCAAAACCTTCAAATGCTGGAAAAATGTAAAGGGCTATGATGCCTGGGAAATCAGCATAGCATAAAATTAAACAGAAAAATAAGAACTCAGGCTTTGAAAACCTGAGTTCTTATTTGTATTTGATTATTATATCTTTTCAATCAAAATATATATGCCTGCCCCGCAGAACCCGAATATGTTTTCCCGTCATATTCAAAGCTGCCGTTTTCATAAAATACGGCGGCAATTTCTCCGCCCGGTATTTTCACGGCCTGCAGCTTCTCGGTGTTAATGATTATCTCATAGCTTTCGTCGGTGTTTTCGCTCATGACCGTGTAGGCATAGCTGCCCGTGTTTGCGGCGTAAATAACGAAAACATCGCCTTCAACGGCATCGGCGCTCATAGGAAGGTTGTTTCTCTTCCAGTTACCTGTTCTGTGCTCCGCTTTTGCGGTAAGCTCTCCACCCTCAAGAAGAGTGTATTTTATTCCGTTATGAATGACCGTATTGCCGTTTCTTTCAAATTCACCGGCATAAAAGCTCTGGTCAAAGCAGGTGTTCATGGCTCTTCCCTTTGAATCTCTCATACCTGCGCCGAGCAAAAGAGCCGAATTATCCGTTGCAAAGCAGGCAACGGTCATTTCAATACCTTCGTGAGCCGTTTTTGCGAAAGCAACGCCTGCGCCGTCATTCACCTTGCTTCCGAAGGTGCCTTTGAGGTAACGGTAGGTGAAATCCTCATGAGCAAGTAATTCTTCGTCACTTTCATAAACCGCCGTGGCACCGGGAACAAGTGAATAATCGTAAACCGGTGAAATATTTCTGTGTTCATTTCCCGTGTGCATTATCGTTGTGACCCCGGGGAATGAAGAATTATATCCGAGAACATTTTCATCGTTTATTATTTCCGAATAAACAAGGTCTGCGTCACCGCCGCGGAAGCTGAAATAGAAATCCTCATTGTTTATGACAAGGAATTTTGCCGTGTCAAAATAATTCAGACCGTAATCACGCTTTTCATCATTTTCAATCGACAATGCATAAGCAAGTATTTCGTCCTTGCCGGGCATTTCTTCAACCCCGGCAAGCTTTCTGAGCGTCGGTGCAAGACCTCCGAGGGGCTGAGGATTCTTTCTTGATACCGAGCGGCCCATGGTTGTCGGGTCAAGGGTCGAGCCGAAGCTCATGGTTTTCATTCCCTCGGTTATCATCTTTGAAAGAGGGGTAAGCTGTTCCTTTGAGAAATTGTATTCCGTTCCGGAAAGCATATAAATGATTTCCGCAATGCCGCTGATATAGACAATGCCGTAGCCGCCCATATAAATTCTTTTGCCGTGCTGGAAAAATGTACCGTCTTCATTCACGCCTTCGCCGTCGGTGCATTCAAGCACATCGGAAACAACATTGACCGCCTCTTTAATGGCTTTCTTGCTGCCCGTAAGCACGCCGAATTTAATTGTTGACATGGCAAGCTCCATGGCGTTTGCACCCGTGTGGTCATAAAGAACGGGTGTAACGGTGAAGCTGCCGCGGGAAACAAGCTCGCTCAGCTTCAGAAGCTGTGAATGGCTCAGGTCATCTCTCATCAGAATACCGATTTCGCCGAGTATATTGGGGTTTGAAAGACGGTTGTGCCACCAGTTGCTGTTCTGATAATCCATTCTTATCCAATGGTCAAGAAGCTTCAGAACGCAGGCTTTATATTCCGCCTTTTTGTCTTCATTTTCCTCAAGCCTGTAAAGTATCGCAAGCCTTTCGGCTCTTGTGATATGCCTTGCCGCAGGCCAGGCGGAGCGTTCACCGTTTGAATAATCAATATCGGTAAAATAAAGTCCGTTTCTGCCGTCATCGGCCGTAAGAGAAATTATTTTATCTCCGTCATTTATATCCGAGGATGAAAACGGCCCGGGATTTCCGCTCAATACACTGTCTGTAATATTATTGTAAACCGTTTCAATATTCATATCTTTATATCCTTTTGTCAGTGAAGAAGCATTGATAATAAAGAAAACAAGAATATAACTGAGAATTTTTCTGAAAATACTTGTCATTTTCCGCTTCGCCCCCCATCCGGAAAAATCATTTTGATTGTTTGCCGTCCGTGCTCTGTTCACCTAAGAAAATCCCCGTCGATGCGTGAACCGTGCTTCCGTTAACCGTGCTGCCCGTACTGCCTTCGATTGCGATATAGTACATAAAGCAGTCCGCGGGAATTTCAACGCTTGCTGTATTTCCGGCAACTGTTCCGCAGGAGCTCTGCCATTCCTCTTTTATCGTAAGGAAATCATATTCAAGGTCGGTTTTTCTCGAAAAAACTTTAACCTTAAGATTATGAACATCGTCGGGAACATCAAGGTTGAGAACTGCCCTTCCGCCGCTTACGGACATCTTTGTTATTTTAATATTGCCCTGCGATATTCCGTTCTGCTCATTGGCAAAGCGGAGAATTTCCGGCGGATAAGCTCCGGGGTCCTGACCGTGAAGCATACCGTTTATCAGCACAAGCCGGCCGTTCGGAGCCGTTGCGGCACTTGAAGTAACACAGTCGCAGGAAAAAAACGGGTCACTGTCACCGTTCACCCACAGAACGGGCATTTTCACCTTACCGAGAAGCAGGTACGGATCCCACACATTATAAACATTTTCTTTATTCATAAAGCCCGTTATCACTGCCGAGCCTTTATGAAGATAACCGCAGCCGTAAACGGGAACGGCAAAGGCAAAGCGGTCATCATAACAAATCGTGACGCTTGTGGCAATACCGCCCCACGAAATTCCCGTTATGCCGATTTTTTCACTGTCAACCCTGCTGTCGGCAAGCATGATATTGTGAGCCATTATGACATCGCTTATGTAATAATAAAACCATTGTTCCGTCAGAGGCTTGTCCGCAGAGCGCATTTCATCAATGGTGGGGTGAGATAAGGGGTCAACACTCCAGTTGTCATTGAAGCCGTCTCCTTTATATGCTCCGTCAACGGGAATCTGCCCGAAGCCGTCAAGAGAAATTGCGGCATAACCGTTATCGACCCAATATTTTACCCACTGCGCATAGGCGTGGCCCGCTCCGCCGTGAACAAGAACCATGGCGGGAACGGGGTTTTCGGGCGAAGCGTTCTTCGGGAAACCGACATAAGCAAAAACGCGGCAGGGCTTCCCATTGCACTCTTCACCCTGAAAGAAAATTGCGGTTATTCTGTCATCATCGGGAAAAGGTTTTTTCTCTCTGCATTCTTCAAAAACGGCTTTTTTTGCCATTACGGCACCGAAAAGCCTGCCAAGCTCAGCAGTTTTTTCATTTTCTTTTCCCGGAGTAAATCTTGAAATATACAAATCCGTCACTTCCGTTTCACAGTGGTCAAAGCTTACACCGAAAACTGAAAGAAATGCAATGATAACGGAAATCAAAAAGCAGATTCTTTCAACAGCGGTTTTATCTTACTATTTTTTCTCCGTCAAACAGGAAGAGGCCGAAAGCCGAACCCGTCTTTCCGCCGGAAATAAGCCACTGAGCAAAAGCCTTTCTCATTCTTGTGTTCTGAGGAAGCTGCTCAAAGGGAAGGTCGGAATCCTTACCGAAAATTCTCCAGCCGTCACCGAAACGCTCTTTTTCTTCAAAACGAACGATTTCAAAATCCTTCTGGAATTTCAGTATGTTGAGGTCGGCGGGAAGGAATTCCTTATAACGGGGATAAAGAAGCCATGAGCCGCAGCCGAAAAGAACCTTTCCGTCGGGGAAAAGCTGCTTGACTCTCTTATACGCTTCCTTGTATGAATTGTATCTCACCTCATCGGTAAGAGGGACACCGGATGAAGGAATATGGAAGTTAACATATACATCACCGGGGTGAACAACCTTGCCGCACTGCATTACGAACTCCTTGTCAGTGTCGAAAGTGCAGATTTCATACTCAAAACGGCCGTATGAAAATCTTTCCATGCGGAAAAATCCGTTAAACCAGCCTGCAACAAAGGTACCGGGCACTTCTTCACACTCAATGCACTCAAGCAGCTTGCAGCGCAGGTCATCCATGGTGTCATAATAAACCTTTTCATCTATGCCGAGAAGGTCATAGTTATATTTAAGCTCTTCGGTAAGGCAGAGAAGGAAAACAAAATGAAGAGTATAGGGGCTGTAACCCTTGAGCTTTGCAATAACACCGAGTCTGTCCTGCATTTTGCCGTCAAGAGGCGAATAATGGCGGTCAAATTCATCTTTGATTGCATCAAAAGCATCACCGAAGGTCTTATCGGTATCAAGGTCATCAAGAACCTTTATGAAAAGCTCCTTTGCCTCTTTGGGATAATCGTATCTGTCCATCAAATCACGGATAAACTGTGTGTTGTGTTTCATTTTTCATTCCTCCAATAAGTAATTATAATTATATTATCATAAATAATAACCGACTTCAACTGCTCTTGTTTCATTTTGTATGTAAAGTAATAACCAAATTTTCATGCTGTTTTTTGACACTTTTTCTTTCCGGACAAAAAATTTTGAAAAATCGCAAGTGAGATTTTATAGCGAAAAAGCGAGAAAAACGGAGAAAAAACGAGATTGCGGATTGTAAATTAAAAAACACAAATTTTCTTGTTGACAAAGTGAAACGGCTGTGATAATATATGCAGGCAATAAAAAATCAATTCGGAGGAAATGCTATGTCAACTTATATGCCTAAAGCAGGCGACATCACCCGTAAGTGGTATGTTATCGACGCAGCCGGCAAGCCCATGGGCAAGGTTGCTGTTGAAGCTGCCGTTCTTCTTCGCGGCAAGCAGAAACCCACCTTCACCCCCAATGAGGATTGCGGTGACCATGTAATCATCATCAACTGCGAAAAAGCCGTTCTTACCGGCAAAAAGCTTGAACAGAAAAAGTATTATCATCACACCGGCTATATCGGCCACCTCAAAGAGGTCAAATACGGCACTCTTATGGCCACAAAGCCCGAATTCGCAATGACCAAGGCTGTTAAGGGTATGATTCCCGACACAGTTATCGGCCGTCAGGCTCTCACAAGACTTCGCTGCGTTAAGGGTGCTGAGCATCCTCATGCCGCACAGAAGCCCGAAGTCTGGGATTTTTAAGAAAGGGAGGCAATAAATAATGTACGATTCAAATCCTTATTTCTACGGTACAGGCCGCAGAAAGAGCTCAGTAGCCAGAGTACGCGTTTACGCAGGTACAGGCAAAGTTACAATCAATAACAGAGACATCGACGATTATTTCGGACTTGATACTCTTAAGCTCATCGTTCGTCAGCCTCTCGCTCTCACAGACACCACCGAGAAGTTTGACATCGTTTGCAACGTTGCAGGCGGCGGCGTTACCGGTCAGGCCGGTGCAATCCGTCACGGCATCGCCCGTGCCCTTCTTCAGTATGACGAGAACCTTCGTCCCGCTCTCAAGAAGGCAGGCTTCCTTACCAGAGACCCCAGAATGAAAGAAAGAAAGAAATACGGTCTCAAAGGCGCTCGTCGTGCACCCCAGTTCTCAAAGAGATAACCGGCAGAATATCAACAGAATTATTAAAAGCCTTGAAATCAAACGGTTTCAAGGCTTTTTTCTGTGCATTTACAAGTGCTTTTTCGGCTTTTGGTGTTTAATCGGGCTTATTTGCAATATAATTTTCCGAATGCGGACTGCAAAAATCCGTTTTGGGCAGTGGCAGTCTGCATCATCGGAATGGGTGCCGTGTTCGCACCGGCATTGATATAACTGAGCAAAGCCCCGCTCGTCGGTTGACGGGCGGGGCATAAGTGATTATTGAGGTTATCAGAAGATTTTTTGGAAAAGATCTCTGAAGAAATTGCCGATTCTGTTGAAGAAACAAGCTATCCTGCCGAAGAAGTTGTCCTTATGCTTTTTGCCGCACTTGGGGCAGATATCTTCATGGCCGCTCGGTCCGCCTTTAAGCTCTTCGATTTCAGCCTGTGCTTCTTCGAGCTTTTCGGTAAGTTCTTCCACCTGTGAAGTCTTCTTTTCGATATTTTCCTGAGCTTTGGCGACCTCATCTTCAAGGTCTTCGACGCTGTTCTCAAGTTTCTTTATCTCCTCGGTCTTTTCGGAGACCTCGGTTTCTTTTGCTTGAACGGAAGCCTCAAGATTTGAAATGCTCTTTTCAAGATCGCTGATGGTCTTTTCTTTCTTGGCTATCTCGTCTTCCTTTTCCTTGACTTCTTTTTCAAGCTCGGAAACGCTCTTTTCGAGTGCTGTTACCGTATTGGACTTTTCAGCGATTTCCTTATTCTTGTCTTCAACGGTTTTTTCAAGCTCGTCAACACTCTTTTCAAGGCTGCTTATGGTATTTGTTTTTGCGGCAATTTCACCGTTTTGGGTTTCAATCGTCTTTTCAAGGTCGGATTTGGCTTTTTCAAGATCGCTTATGGCCTTTGCCTTTGCGGTGATTTCGTCATCCTTTGACTTAAGAGCCGCATTCAGGTCGGAAACGGTCTTTTCAAGAGCCTTGATTTCTTCATCCTTAGCTTCGCCGGATTTTCTGAGGTTTTCAAGCTCGGTTTCCTTTGAAGCAAGCTGAGATTCAAGAGCTGATTTTTCGGCTTTTGCAGTATTAAGATCCGATTTTGCTTCATTCAAAGCAGCCTTGGTTTCGGCAAGCTCTTCGTTAGCTTTCTTGAGGTCAGCTGTGAGGGAGGTCACCTCTGCCTTTGCATCGGCAAGGTCACTCTCGGCTTTGTCGAGATCTTCATTTGCCTTCTTAAGGTCGGCGGTAAGAGCTGTTACCTGCTCGCTTGCTGAATCAAGCTTACTCTTGGTTTCCGTTAAATCATCATTTGCTTTCTTAAGATCAGCGGTAAGAGTATCTATCTGAGCATTCACCGTGCCGAGTGCACTCTTGGTTTCGGTAAGCTCATCATTAACCTCTTTGAGGTCAGCGGTAAGAGCTTCCACCTGCTTGTTTGCATCTTCAAGAGACTTATTTGCATTGGCAAGGTTATCCTGCGCCGTTTTAAGAGCATCGGATTTTTCGGCAAGCTCTTTCTTTATTTCATCGAGCTCGGTCTGAGCAGCGGCAAGGCTTTCTTCCGCAGTTTTGATTTCTTCATCCTTGGCGTCGAGGTCTTTCTTTGCTTTATCAAGAGCCTTATTTGCTTCTTCGAGTTTATCCTCGGCTTCTTCAAGAGCGTCGGCCTTTTCTTTCAGCGCATTCTGCGCTTCCATAAGTGCCGATTCGGCATCTGCAAGTGAAGTCTTTGCTTCCTCAAGAGAAGCTTCTGCTGCTTCCTTGTCAAGCTGTGTCTGAACGGGGGCTTCGCCGAGTTCCAGTGCCGCGGCAACCTGTTCGGTTGTCTGTGCCGCATCAATAACCGACTCAACATCGGCAATGATGCTCTTCATTTCGTCAGACTGCTTTTCGCCTGCCATTTCCTCAATGGCATCCTTCGCATCTGTTTTTGCCAAAGTGACATCGGCTTCGGCAGATTCAGCCGCCTCTATCTTTGTAAGTACATCCGCAAGAATGGCATCGACCTCTTCGGGGCTTTGAGCCTTAGCAAGTAATAACTGTGCTTCTTTTACAAGGCTCTTTGACTTGTCTGTCGTTGCGGTGACCTCGTCCAGAGCAGCCAATGCATCGTCAACCGCTGCCTCGGTCTTCATTGCGTTGATTTCTTCGATCGCCGCGGCAAGCTGTTTGTTCACCTCGGAAATATCGGTCAGCTTTTCAATTTCCGTCTTTACTTCGGCGGCATACTGCTCAACATCTTCGCCGCCGTCCTTTGAAATGCTGTCAATAGCGTTTTCGGCTGCTGTTATGACATCAATGAGTGCCTTTTCAAGGCCTTCCTCGGTTTCGGTCACCGTCTTGACATAATCACATACTGTACATGTGTATTCCGTTTCATCACCGTTAACAGCGCCTTTGACGAAGGTGTGTACGGCAATGCCTGAAACCACATCGTGGTCACAGAGAGCCGGATGCCAGTGTATTATGTCGTTATAATCGTAATCTGTGTCAAATGTGTGTTCATGAACTGCAGGGGTATAAACCGCTTTAACGGTTATTCCGCCTGCCGTAAGAGCGTAATCGCCCCATGCGCCGATATATCCGGCTTTTTCGGGAACTTCGGGCTCGGTGATTGAAACGGTTTCCATTGTGTATGCAATGTCGGCAACAAGCTCACCGTTTGCAATAAATCTTGCCGTATATTCAATGGGCGTATATACCGCATTAACGGTAATTCCGCCTGCCGCGAGAGTATATGCCTCCCACTTTCCGGTGTAACCGATCTTTTCGGGAACGGCGGGTTCATCAAGCTTGTCCATGTTGAGAGTGTATTCAACACTGCCAATTTCCGTGCCGTCGGCTATGAATTTTGCCGTGTAGGTTATGGGCTCAAACACTGCGTAGAATTCCAGGTCCGCATCCGGCATTGTTTCCGGTATTTCGGGAGTCCAGCCCTTGAAGGTGAATCCTTCTTTCTTCGGATCTTCGGGCTTTACTATTTCACTGCCGAATAAAACATCATCCTGAGTTGTTTCGCCGTCGGCATTCCATGTTACGGTATGTGTCTTCTCCTTGAAGGTGCAGGTGATGGTCACATCCTCTTCCGGCATGATGAAGCTCTTGCCGTCTGCTTCAAGAGCAGCGGTGGTAACGGTGAGCATGTCAAGCTCATAGCCTTCATCCGGCAGAGCACGAAGGGTGACCTTTTCGCCGGAGGAAACAAGTGACTTGGAGGGCATTACCCTGCCGTGCTCACTTTCGGTAACCGTTACGGTGCCTACCTTTGCAAATATACCCTTTATGGTTAAGTCGCTGTCGGGCATGATGAAGCTGCCGTCTTTAAGCTCAACATCGGGAGAGATTTCAAAGCCAACGAAGGAATATCCTTCATACAAAAGGGCAATGGGAGTAACCTCATCGCCGGGCTTCGGGAAATCGGGCAGGCAGGTAACAATGCCTCTTTCGCTTTCCTCAAATTCAATATGAGGTGTTTTTTCTATTTTTTCGTCTTCTGCAAGGTAAAGATAAATCTTGCTTTCGCCGTTGTGGCCGATGCATTTATAGCCCTTGCCGTTCAGATATACATCGTATGCCGGGTCAATGGGAATAACATTGAGTGAAACGCTCTTGCCGAAGCCGTTGGTGGGGTCGGTAACGCGGGGTGCTTTGACCGATGCCGTGTTTTCAATGATGACATGGCCTGCACAGGTTATGCCGCCCTTGCCCTCTGTTCTGGTGGCGGCTGTAACAATACCTCCGGTGATAACGACGCCTTCTGTTTTGCTGCCGCCTATGGAATATTCACCCGTGTCGCTGGTTGCAATAAGCATACCGCCGTTGACGGTGATTTTCTTTGAGGTCAGGTTCTGCTCGCAGACGCCTGCACCCACTGCCGGAGCCTGAGCGGAGTTGGCGTAAACCTTACCGCCGTTTATGGTGATATTTCCTGTGGCATAGCCGGAAGTTATGCTTGCCTCGGCACCGATTTTGCCGGAGCCTATGGCTGCCGCTCCGGAGCCGTAGAAGTTGAAATAGCCGCCGGCGGTTGCATGGATAGTGCCGCCGTTTATCGTGATGTCGCCTGCATCCTTATTTGCCGAAGAGCCGATGGCTGCACTGTCGTGTTCGCCGGTAACGTACAGAGTACCTTCGCCGTCAATGGTCAGTGAGCCGTATTTGCCGGCCATGGAAATACCTGCCGTACCGCCGTGAAGGATGTTTTCCGTATCCTTCTCCAGTGTTATTTTTACCTTGCCCGACTTAGCAAAGCCGTCGTAACCGGCTCCGATACTGATTGGGCTGCCTCCGACATCTCTTAAATTGATATTTACCCCGGCTAATGTGATATCCGCATCAACATTCGGTAAAATTTCAATACGGTTACGGGTTTCCGTGTCGGGATTTGTGTTTTTGATTGTAATAGGTGAGGATTTTTTGACGGTCAGCACTCCGTTTTCGTATGAAACGGCGTTGGGGTCAAAAGTCGGGTTAAGAACGGTGAAATCGCCGTACTGCTTCTCGGCATAGCCCTCTTCGTTAAACGGCTCAAAGTCGATTGGCTCTCCGTTTACCGTGATTTCATGGTTCTTGGCGTTGAGGTAGATATATGCATTACCGTCATCTTCGTTTGTTACCCAGTGGGGCAGAGCTTCGCCGTCAACGATAATGGTGTCAAAGTTTGTGTTCGGGATTATTGCGGGGTAAACTCTTTCGCCTTTTTCGTTTACCGGAACGGCATCAATTCCGTTTTCCGTAATCACGCAGGCGTTCTGGGTGATTACCAGCTTGCCGCCCGTTTCGTTTTCGTTGATTTCAATGGAGCAGTTTGTGCCGCCCTGAATATTCAGACAGCCGCCGTTGATAACGGTGTTTTCGCCCGTGCAGGCCATGGGTGTGAAATATGACCCGGTTACAATATTCAGGCTGCCCTTGCCGTCAACGGTAAGATTTCCGGCGCATACAAACGGGGCGGATTGATAGCAGGATATTTTGTTTCTGCCGTTAAGTGTAAGGTGAACATTGGCGTCTTTTCCTATTGTGAAGCCGGTGACATTCGCATTGCCGGAAAGATACACATCGGCAAGGCAGATATCGGCTTTTACGCCGTCTCTTACTATAACTGTCTGCTTGGCGTAAAGGTCGTCGGGGTCGTTGCTCTCGATAACATAAACGCCGTCCTCATTTATCCATGTTATTCCGGAAGAGCTGCCTGCTATATATTCAAAACCGCTTCCGGCTTCGTCTTCGCTCCATATAGTGAGGTCACCCGCTTCTTTCGGGTAAAGATGAGCGTAATAATCATGCTGAGAACACTCAACTATATATTCATTGCCGATTTTTGCATATTCGCTTGAATGGCCCGTTGCGGGCAGGATTTCAACATCCTTATAGCCGCAGATTTTGCAGGTTTTTTCTACCGATGCGCCGTTCTTGGTGCAGGTCGGGGCAACCGCTTCACCTGTCACCTCAAAATCGTGCTCGTGGTCAAATTTCCACTTGGCGTAAATCGTCATTCCGGCGGTTACGGGCTCATTGGAGTCTGCAACAGCGCCGTTGGGGTAAAAGCTCCAGCCGTCGAAGGTTGCGTTATCAGGTGCGGCAAAGGTGCATACTATCTCCGAAATCGGTGCGCCGTTCACAATAACAACGCTTTCCTTTTCGCCGGAGCCGTCGTTCTTCTCCGCCGTTATCTGAGCGTTGCCGAAATATCCGCCGTGCCACTTGCTGATGAGTGAGCCCGTGGCAAAGGGCGTGCTGAGCAGGCAGCGGCTGTAGGATGTGCCTACATTTTCAAAAGCGTCGTCGGCAATGGATTCGGGTGTGCCTTCAAAAACAAGCTTCTCAATGTCAACGGTATCGCCGAAGAATTTGCTGCCTATTGTCTTTGTGCTCTTTGAGAAGGTGTAGGTGGAAACACTTGAGGAAACAAGCATACCGTATCTGTCGGAGGTAAAGACGGATTCTGTTCTGCCGCAGGTATATTTCCACCAGTTACCGCCCAGGCCCCTTAATTCATCACTGCCCCACGGAAGCATGGTATCTGTGGATGAAAAATCTGTGGTGGAGAATGCTATCAGACGGTGAACGCTGGATTCACTTCCTGAGGAATTGTTGTGTGTGCCGTGGTAATAAACACGGTATTCAAGAGGAGCATTTTCGTTGAATTTTCCGGTGGTAAGGTCAAGCAGGCCGCCGGTTGCCTTGTCGTGCAGGCGGTAGTTGCCCTCCACATTAAGGTCGCTTGCCACGCCGCTTTTCACGGTGTATTCCTTGCCCGGTGTGTAGGCGTAGGTACCGTGGTTGGAGGGCAGGTAGCAGGTCATTTTTACGGTTTCCTTATTAAGGTCAAGGTTTTCCGTGTCAAAGGATGTTATGATGCCGCTCGTGGTTATCTGCTCCGCCGAGGCAGCCACGCTGTTGTCAACAAGGTAATCCGAAAAGCTCGTTCCCGTTTTGGCGGTTTCATACATGGCGTACATGATTCTTGCCTGCTTGGGGGTAACGGTTCTGAGCATCAGGTCTGCCTGAGAGGCATCTTTTTCTGAATCGGGAGTGCCTTTTTCAAATATTTTCCAATTTGAGTAGTTGAAGCCCTCGGGAATGGCGTACTGGGTGTTTTCGTTCTCCTCAAGGAATTCGCTGTCGTCAAACTGCACATGGTATGACTTCATTGTGGATTCAAGGGTCGTGTTCTTATATTCAAGCACGGTGCCCGTTACATAGCAGTAGTTGGGGTTGCCGGTGATGAAATTCGTGTAATCCCTCGTCATGGTGATTTCGGAGGCGTAATATGCGTTGCTGACTTCAAGCTTCTGTTCCTCGCTCTGTGATTTGCTCATGGCAAGCACGCTCTGGGTGAAGTTATGGAAGCTCTGGTTCATCATGCAAAGGTAATAGGTGATATTATCCGCATCGGCTGAGACTTCCCCCTCAAAAACATGGGAAAGGGAGAGCATTTTGAGCTGTGCGGTCAGGGGTGAGGTCAGGGATTCGCTGCCCTGAAGCCACTCCGTAAAGTTGAGATAGGCGTTTTTGACATCTGAGGAAAAGCCCTTTTCGTTCACTGCGTTATAGCTGCAGGCAAAGGTGAGAGCACTTGCAAGGTCATCGGCATATTCCTTTGCGGCTGCCTGCTTCTCCTCCTCGGTAAAGGCGCTCCACTCGCTTTCAAAGCCGGGGTAAGCGGTCAGCTCACCCTTTTCCGCCGCCTGATAAACGCCCTTTGTGAGTGCGTTCTTCAGCACCTCAATGAAGTTGTCGGAGGTGAGGTAAACGGTTTTATCCATATTTCCGGTGATGTATTCAGCCGGAATAACAACGGCGTATTCAACGGGAATTGCATCAAGCGAAACCTCGGGTGCTTTGGGAAGGGCTCTGCCGGGGTCTCTCAGATTTCTGCCGGAGTAAACCGGCATGATTTCTCCGTTTTCTTCATTTCTGCCGTAAAGGGCGCGAAGGTCGGTTTTGTTCTCCCCCTCCTGCCAGCGGGTGATGTAATCAAGCAGCAAGTCGTTCACGCGCAGGGAATATTCGGTTTGAATATTGTTGACGGGCACCACCGCATCGGTGTAAAACTTTGCCCACACATCATCCTTGTAGTGATTATAATCCTGCTGCTGAAGCTTCAGGTCAAGCTCTGCAAAATCGTTTACAAGGGTGTCCTGAATTGCATCCAGCTTGCGGTCAACCTCATCAACGGATGACCTGAGGGTGCCCAGCTGCTGCATAACGGCAACGCTGGGGTCGGGCTCGCCCTTCATGACACCCATCATCTGCAAAAATGAAACGGCGTTCTGAACCAGATAGATTACGGAGCTGATGCCCTGAAAAATGCTGAAAGCCGTGGCGATGTTTGCCCAGTCATCATTGGCACGCACAACATCGGGGTCATCATAACCGGGGTGCTTGAATTTCATATACTTTTCAAGTACCGGACCGTATGCTTCTGTTTTACCGACAACCTGTGTCTTGTGTATCTCATCTATCTCAGATGCCAATAAAGCCTGGTATTTCTTTAACTTATCAAGGCTGTAACCATCCAGTGAAGAGTCCCACATTATAGCACGAGCTTTTTGCTTTTGTTTAAACTCATGCCCGGTTAAAATTAAGTTATTAAATCCGCCCTCTTTGGCTGCCAATTCTGTTAGTTTTTGTTTCTCTGCTTCAGATAAATTAGCGAAATCTTTTCTAAAATCATCGCTGACTTCTTCCATGGCAAATGCAGGCACGGCAGTGCCCGCCGCCATGAGAACGCAAAGCAGCAAGGCAATTATATTTTTTAATGCTTTTCTTTTATTTTTCATATATATATGTCTCCGTTCATAATAAATTTCGTTATTCATGAAAGGAAGCTCAAAAAGCTCCCGAAATATTGTGTTGTTTTGGTTTTGGTGTCTTGCTTGTTTGGTGTTTCCCCCACCCCTTCCTTCCCCTCGAGGGGAAGGTGGCAAGGCGCAGCCTTGACGGATGAGGTGTAATCCCCCGTTCCTTCCTTCTCCTTGAGGAGAAGGTGGCAAGGCGTAGCCTTGACGGATGAGGTGTTAATAAGCAAAAGAAGTATCAATAACTTTCATCAGACTTCCCCTCATCCACCGTCTTCGACGGTACCCCTTCTCCCGAGGGAGAAGGAAGAAATAAGGCTTTCTTCTCTCTCCCCTTCCTTCTCCTTGAGGAGAAGGTGGCTTGCCCTTGGGCAAGACGGATGAGGTGTTAAATCCTCACTCCCTATGACTTTCAATAAAATTATTTATATCTTCGCAAACATAGCGAAAATTCATATTGATGTCATAATCGGAATAATGCTTCACCGTGTAGCCCAACTCATTCAGATATTTATCACGCTCGTTATCGTAAGCTTTTCCTTCATCTGAATAATGCTGTGACCCGTCAAGCTCGATAATCAGATTGACCGAAGGTATGCAGAAATCAACAATATACTTTCCGATTATCTTTTGCCGACGAACCGTAATATCCAGGGTTTTCAAAAACCCGCCCCAAAGCATTCTTTCATGCTCGGCCATATTATTTCGATTTTGTCGGGAAAAGTTTTTTAACTTCGGATTATAAGTATCATTCATAATATAATACCTTTCTTCCAATTCCTTGCTTTGAATTCATCCCTTCCTTGCCCTTGAGGAGAAGGAAGAAATAAGGCTTTCTTCTCTCCGCTCCTTCCTTCCCCTTGAGGGGAAGGTGCCGAGCTTGCGAGGCGGATGAGGTGTTAATAAGCAAATGAAGTATCAATAACTTTCATCAGACTTCCCCTCATCCACCGTCTTCGACGGTACCTTTTCCCTCCAAAACATAGTCGCACTGCTCGCTGACTCGCTTCGCATTGCTCCTTGTTTTGTCACCTCACCGCTTCGCTTCATCCGCCACTGGCGGCGCTTCAGCGGTTCGTCCCCCGAGGGAGAAGGAAGAAATAAGGCTTTCTTCTCTCTGCCCTTCCTTCCCCTTGAGGGGAAGGTGGCAAGGCGCAGCCTTGACGGATGAGGTGTTAAATCCTCACTCCCTATGACTTTCAATAAAATTATTTATATCTTCGCAAACATAGCGAAAATTCATATTGATGTCATAATCGGAATAATGCTTCACCGTGTAGCCCAACTCATTCAGATATTTAT
>JAZUJJ010000083.1:0-5336 GCA_045642725.1 Acutalibacteraceae bacterium | reverse complement strand
TTCCTTTTGATGTAATATGCCATTATTTAATCCTCCCGGCGTACATCATGCTGTCACGATTACGCCTTTATTATATCATTTTATAAAATAAATGCAATAGAAAAGAGCGAAACAGCCAGTGGCTGAATCGCTCAGTTTTTTATGAACCCTTTATCAAGAATTTCCTCAAGATCATTCATATCAAAAATAACCTTGTTTCCTACCTGGAGTGACGGTATGGCACCGCTTTTCAGGATTCTCCTTATGGCTGTTTTGGTTAATGCCGTGTCAGGGTCTTTCTCTATAATTTCCGCAAAAGCGGTGTTGACGGTTCTGATCTTATTCATATTAGTTTCCTTTCTGCCGTAAAAACGGCGGTAAAAATTCAATTTAATATTTTGCACACTGTATGTGTTCTTTATCTTTCCTGTTCACTGCGGTGAGCGGGAGTTTTGCTTGTCTGTTCATTAACCTGCTGCTTCATCGCATTGAGCTTACCGAGGACGGACTCTCTCTTTTCGGGTGCAGTTTTTTCCTTGACTTTTGCCTGTGCAGGTTTGGCAGCGGGCTTTTCGGAAGTCTTTTCGGGAACGGATTTATCAGGCTGCCTGACTTCTTTTTCTTCCGTTTCGGATTCGTTTCCGTTGATTACATCGATGCACCATTTTATCTTTTTCAGCTTTTTCAGCTTCTCGTCAACAGGCTCAAGATCTTTGCTGTATGCCTCAAGTTTTATCTGAAGTTTTCTGATCTGATAATCCAGTGTTTCATCGGGATTTGAATCAGCAAGAAGTTCGGCGGGAATGTTCTTTTTACATCCGAGATATTTGTCGATTTCCGTTTTGTGCTCCTTGTAAAACTTATCTCTCCCAAAGGATTTCTTTTCATACTTTTCTCCGATTTCCCTGTAAGAATTGTAGGTCTTCAATCGGTTTTTGTTCTTGTTGTTTTCGGCAATTTCGTTTTTGATTTCCTTAAGCTTTGCTTTGATGTCGTCATACTCTTTTTGTACATCCGTAAGAGCCGATTCAAAATCATCAAGAGAAATGATATCGTTTGCAATAAGATAATTCGTTGCGTCAACATAATCATCTAAATTTTTCAGCCTTGCTTTCTGAGAATAGGCACCGGAATTACGGAAGTTGTAATAATCGGAAATCATGTCAATAAGGTTTCGTTTTCTCAGCGGAGTGTTCTTCTGCTCCTGTATCCATTCATACAATTCTCTGAATGTATAGCGGAGCATTTTAATGACCTCATTTACTTTTTTGACCCACCTGTTCAGCTCACCTTTTTCGGTTTTGATGCCCTTCTTTTCCATTGCTCTGACGGCAGGTCCTTCGTGAACGGTCGGCAGCAAATCAAGGCCTCTTGCCTCAAGAGAATCGGCAGAAATTCTCACATCAAAACCTTTTTCTTCAAGCTTGCGGTTGTTGATTTCTTCCCAGGCTTTTCTCCACTCCACAAGAGTTTTTGTGTCAGACCAATCGGTGGTTTTTACCGCATTGTATTTTGGTTTTCCTTTGTCATTAAGAATGCTGTTTCCCTCTTCATCCAGCAGATAAACATTGGTCTGTTTTTCTCCCCATGTGCCGTCATGGTTCATTGGTCTTATGGGACACATTATGTGAATATGAGGGTTCGGAGGAGAACCGTCATCATTCGTCGGGAAGTGAAATGCCCAGTCACAGATCATTCCTCTTTTCACAAAATTTTCCAGGATAAATTCTCTTGCGATTGCAATATTTTCTTCAACGGTAAACTCATTCATCAGAGCAAGATTGAATTTGTAAGCGAGCTGCGCATCCTTGCGTTTTTCAATTTTTTCAATCTCATTCCAGAGCATTTCTCTGTCTTTGTATCGTTCCGGTACAAAATCGGGAAGCAGAATTTCCGAAATAACCAGGCCCTCTTTTTTTGAGAAATCATTTACTTCTCCGTAGTATTCATTATTCAATTTTTCGCAGGCTTGATATGCTGCACTTGCAACAGCAGACTGACCTGCAGAGCGTTTTACATGGGAGATATTAAAATGATAATCAGCCATCGGATTCACCGCCTTCCTTTTTTAAAATCCTTTGATTTTGAGCGAAGCAGCTTTTATCAATATGGCGATTGATAATTATTCTCGGGACCGGCGAATTGCTCAATTCAAAAACCAGATCGTCCATCTCATTCGGATAAAGTTCGATGATATTCGGAAAGTATTTTTCAAAGGTTCCCGCAAGAGTGCAGAGCTTGTGAGTTCTGTAATCTCTCTCTTTCTGACTTTGCGTTTTTTCTCTGTTTTCCTTTCTTACCTCACGATGTTTTTTCACTTCATCCGCTTTCTTTTGCTTCATAAGTTTTTGAATTTGCATCAGATTTTCGGATGTTAATTCAAAGCCGTTTGCAATCAGAGTTTCTCTGATTTCTTCAGCGTTTGGGGTTTTGTTCATAGCAATTTTTCCTTTCTTTGTAGTAATAAAAAAAGAACATTATCAGCCTTACATCTGTTTCAGAAATGATGTGAGACTGTGATGTTCCGTAAATAAAAAGGTCGCTGTTTATCGTATGAAACGAAAAGCGACTTTTGATTTTTTATTCAGATTTGTCCTGCAGGAAATTGTATCAGAACAATTCCGACACAGGGAAATATGAATCAGTTTTGGGATAGCAGTTACTGCGAAAGGGCTTGCCCTTTATGAGCCGTCAGGCGAGCAATGTGTTGTACGGCAACACCGCACTTATGTTATATTTTATATACAACATAGATGTGCGCCCTTAATACCTGCCGTAATTCGTTAATTTTCCCGTTTATACTTTATCCCGATGCACTTTTTGTAATTTAAAAAAGTTTTTTTTGCCGGTTACAGGTTACAAGTTACATTTATTTTATCAGTATTCCCGGTCCGAACGGTCCGTCAAATATTTCCTGTTCGTATTCGGGCGGCTGAATCTTTTTCCAGCCTTTCTGAACGCCGTATTCCCCAATTCTCATCGCTTTTGTAACTTTCTCATAACCGACTATCTTGCCTGATCTGATGCAGGCATCAACGGTTTCTGAAATGTTATTGAGCGTGTAATTTGCAGGCTTGTCGTGCTGACCGAGACATTCTTTGTAAATCATCATCGTGCAGATGCGTTCACGGTCGGTATCTTCAAACCACGCAACGATTTTTCCTTCGTCAAAATCTTCCTGCATGAACTGTTCCTGATATTCTCTCAGATATACTTCCGTCTTGTCCGAAAGCTTCAGCGGAGGATTCTCGGTTTTGAAAATATACATAGCCTGTGCCCAGAGCTGATCGATATATTCTCTTGATTCCTTTTCATTATCAAGTATCATCTTTTCTCTGCGTTCACTGCTGCACACCACCGGCAGATATCTTCTGTTGCCGGTTTTGTCGGGCGGAAGAAATTCATGCTTATTTGTGGTTCCGGCAAAAACACATTGCCTGGGAAAATCCTTTGCAAAACGGTCATAAGGAATTTTGTAAGTATCCTTCATTCTTGATATCTGAGCTTTCGTTGCTTCGATACTTTTTGAGTTTGCCGTTGCAACCATTTCCGAAAGTTCCACGATCCAGTGTGCCATCAGTCTGCGGCATATTATATCGTCGCTCATATTACTGATATCATCACAGAACCATTCATCCTTAACTGCAAGAAAACGGAGAAATGTGCTTTTGCCCAGGCCCTGATCACCGGTAAGGTTCAGCATCATTTCATATTTGCAGCCCGGATAAAAAACACGGTTAATCGCACCAAGCATAAACACAGTCAGAAACTCCGTGTTTATCTCGCTGCGTTCCGCACCGAGATAAGCCGACATTGCTTCGCTAAGTCTGTCCTTACCGTCCCACTGAAGAGAATTGAGATAGTCTACGATGGGGTGAAATTGATTTTTGTCGGCAACAACATTTATTGCCGATATCAGATTCTTTTCATTGTTTATGTCGTAATTGGATTCAATATAGTATTTGATATGATCAATGTCACGGTCTTCGATTTTTGCCGATTCTCTCGGCCACGGCATTCCCTTGACGATGTTCAGCTCATGCGAAAACTTATTGTATTTAACGGCTCCGGATAACAGTTCATCATTCTCAAGAACGGTCACGATGTTTGTGATCGTGCCTTTGTTCTGGCCTTTATCCGTTTTGTCAAGCAGTTCGTTGATTTCTTCAATATCCAGTATTCTCACCTCCGTTTATATGAGCAATACTTTGCCCAAATCAGATATGAATTGAAAAATCTCATCTTCCGTTCTGCATTCGCTTAAACAGTCGATGAGATAGCCGACATATTCAATTCTGTGCAGGGCTGCGGAAAACAGCGGATGCAGATATTCCGCACCGGGTTCGGGCTTGTAATCGGACAGCCATTTTTTCAGCTCTTTTTCAACGGATATCAGATACAGTATACAGTCGTTTTTCAGTTCACGGGCATTGATTTTCTTTTCGTCGGGTTTTAAATCGCAAGATTCGGAATCAGCCTGAATGCCGAATTCATCCGAGATTTTCAGAGCAGCTTCGTAAAGACTGATACCGTAAAGTCCCGAAACAAAATTGATAACATTGCCGTTTGCTCCGCAGGCAAAGCAATGATATGTGCTGTCAATTTTCATTGACGGATTTCTGTCGTTATGGAACGGGCAGAGAATCATTCCTCTCCTGCTGATTTTCATACCGATACTTTCAGCGTAATCCCTGACAGTTACACTGTCAATTATTTTATTGAAGTCAATCAAATTATATTCCTCCTCTGATTTTTCAGATTGTTGTTTTCTAATGCTCGCTTTCCGTTTTCGGAACGGGCGTTCTTCTGTGCTTCGGTCAATCCCTTCGGCTCTGCTTTCGGGTGAAATGAAAGAGTGACATTTTCAAATTTGACCGCCGCACGTAAAAAAGCCGGAGCGTTGTCATCATCAATGATGTAAACTGCATCCGGCTCTTGCTTTTTTAATTTGAGTATTTCCTTGTTGTATTTTCTGTCGTTGGAATCGACCTGAATTTCATCATCGCCGATTCCATAGAAGAAATGTGTTTCCAACTGTTTTCTCGGCATAAAACCGCCTCCTTAAAAATTTTAATTTTCATCAAGAGTGCCGTTTTTCAGAAAATTTTACAGTACCCGGTACTGTAAAATCGTACCTTCATCCGCTCAGTTTTCTGTTTACGATGAACTGTCGGTAAAAGAATTTTCATTCGATAAACGGAAAATTACACAGTACGCTAAGTAAATCCGGCTGAAAAGAATTTCATCTGTTTATCGCCTCCCACTACTATTCTGACGGAATTTTCATTTTTTGGTCAAAAAGGCGGAGTGGTCAAAAACGATAAACCGGAGTTCTTTTTTGGAAAAATAAATTTTCG
>JAZUJJ010000082.1:0-6003 GCA_045642725.1 Acutalibacteraceae bacterium | reverse complement strand
TAATGAAACCGGTCATATACCAAATTACACGGCTGTGAATTTCTAAATAATCTTCAGGTAAATCATCGGCTGTTATTTTGGTGGGATATCTTCCGTGAGAATAAAGGTAAGGATTATCTGTATCCAATATTTCTCTAAATCTCTTCCCGAATTTTCCGAAGGTATAAATATTTGAATTGATTCTTTTCTTTTTCATAGAGGAACCTCCTTCCGACTATAATTTCAGTAACATATTATCTGGTTAATTACAACTTCCTCTGCACTCGCTTTGATGCTGTTCATCAGACCGACCCATTTCATCGGGTCTTTTGCTTTGAGAGCTTCGGTCACTCCTTCGGCTTTTGCCATTGAATCAATGAGTTCCGCAAGGCGTGCTTCCGCTTTGGCTTCGGTTTCAGCGCAATGCTTATTCAGTGTGCCATTGAGAAGATGATTGTTATACAGATACGGACTGTTCTCACGGAGATGTCTCAGCCTCATTCTGCCGTATTTGCCGAGTGGCAATACTTCCTGCTCCGGCAGTTTCAGATCGGGAATATAGTAATCTCCGCACTGTTTGTAAACGATTTCTTTCATAGCTAAGCTCCTTTCAACGTGACAGCATTTTTTGACTATATCATACCGCAGTTACGATATTAATCAAGGATGTCAGGCGAAAGGAGCAAATGATTATTGCCAGTTTCTTTTCAATATCTCGCTTTTGAGATAGAGCGTATTTTTGCCGGATGATTTGATGGGATGAAGCTTGCCGGCTTTGGTCAGGTAATCAATATTCTGCCTTGAACAGCCGAGGATTTCCGCCGCTTCGGCAACATTAACGACACGCTGAACCGCAAAGCTGTGAAAGTCCGAAGCCGTCAGCGGAACGGTTTCTCCTATGCTGTACAGCAGCGAATTGCTTATATTCAGGTTGATATCCCACTCTACTCCGTAGCCTCCGGGCTGAAGCTTTACGCCGGAAAAGTAATCTTCATTCTGAAGCAGAACATCAAATTTGCCGTTCTTTTTAAAGTATCCTTTAAGACTGCATTTTTTAACTATGCCGTCACGGAAGAACACGAGTAAGGCAAAGTTATCAAGCGGTACGATATCTTCAATTCTTTTGGAAAAGCGGTTCCTTATTTGCTCCGGAATCTGAGATTCATCAATCGGAACAAGATAATAATCATCCTGAGCACACCGACCCATACCGAGCATAAGCAGTTGAAATTCGTCGTATTCTTTCAGATTGTTATCTTTCAGTATCCGGCCGAGATTCTGCCTGTCCGAGGGGATGATTCTCTGCTGAACCCAAAGTCTGCTCCAATATGAGTTGACGGTCGTTTCGCCTTTCTTTACAAAAGAGGAGAGAAGGAGCGGCGTTTCCCAGATATCTGCATTATCCGGAATCTCAATATAAAAACGCTTATCGGCTTCGTAGTAAAGCAAATATGCAATATCCTTACGGTCAGCCGATGATTCATCTCGAATGGCAAAAAACTTCATAAGCACACCACCTTTTCCAAATCATTTCCCAGATTTTATCCTGCAATGTCCGAGAAATGATGCCGTCAAGGCCGTTCAGCAAAACAGCCTTATCACTTTCTTTGAGCGGTTTCAGCACCGGGAGTTTATCTTTGGGAATAAGGCTCAGATTCTCCCATGTTGAGCCGGAACCGATGAAATTGTTAACACGCCTGTCGGCGTTAACATCAAACTCACTTGCCGAAGCATCATCGGTGCAGCTGAAAAGGAGCGACAAACCGTGATCAAACAGCGGAGCAAGGCGAACGGTTTTCTTTTTACTGTTTCGGAGCACTTCAATGTTGGCACCGTGGCGGTCACGGTTCATAATCAGGAAATCAACGACCAACATCTGATAAACATATTCATCCCAACCGTTGCGAATGCAGAATTCAAGAGGGGATTCGCCCTCAAGATGCTCGGCTTCCCAATAAACATCCAAGGCGATCTTGCTTTCTCCGATTTGCTTGAAATCCTCGGAGGCACAAATATATGACTCCTGCCGCTTTTCGTCTATGATTATATCGGCATTAATCAGTTGGTAGCTGAGATGGGGAACACCGAGAATATCAAGCAAGCAGTCTGTAATTATCTCGTTCACGCATTCGTGACCGATTATTCCCTTTGTCTTATCATAGTTTGAAAGCTTATAATAAATCTTTTTCCCGCCCAATTCGGATTGCGATTTAAGGAAAGAACCGGCGGTACCCGAAGAATGGCGTATCTTTGACCAGGAAAGATAAGTCAGGTTCTGTTTTTCTTTAATTATTCTGTTCAAACAGTATCACCTCTTCAAGAGAAATTATAAGCTGTTATTTGTCATATGTCAAGTAAATGCACATTATTATTTGTCATATGACAAGTATTATTGCTTCAGATTCAGCAGATTATTGTTTTTCACTGCCCGTTTTCCGTTTTCGGAACGGGCTTTCTTTTGCGCTTCGGTCAGTTCGGCAGGTTCTTTGGCTTTGTGAAATAAGATCGAAATGTTGGTCATTTTCACTGCCGCACGCAAAAAAGCCGGTGCCTCATCATCGTAAATGATGTAAACGGCATCCGGCTCTTCTTCTTTAAGCTTCAGCACTTGTTTATTTAATTTTTTGTCGTAGCTGTCCACCTGAATTTCATCGTCACCGATGGGCATAAACAGGTGAAGTTCCTTTTGACTTTTTGACATGGAATTACCTCCTTAAATTTTCTTTGTTTTTTCAAGAGTGGGTGTTTTTGAAGAAAAAATACAGTACCCGGTACTGTAAAATCGGCACTTTTTTCGCTCAGTTTTTCAAATACAATGAACTGTCGGTAAATGATGTTTCCACTCGACAAAGTGAAAATTTTACAATAAAAACAAGCAGGAACCATATTGCTGATTCCTGCTCTGATAAATATCTTTTATTGTTATTTGCAGATAATGTCGGAAATATATTTTTCATAGGTTTCCGATAGTTCGGCTTCACGGGCAAATGATTTCCAGTTGTTTATCGCTTCGCCGACTTGTTCAATGCATCTTTTGGCATCAGCTTTTTTTATACCAGCCGAAACGGCAACCGCTGAAAAATCCTCTTTGGTAATATCGGATGCTTTCCCGTTTATGAGCATCTGATGTGAACTAACCCAAATGCTTCCTGGTTTGTATGAGAAAGTTATATCGTATGCAGGAGCAAGAGTCCATGTTCCTTTCTTATCCATGAGAAACGAGATGTTTTTAACATGATCATCAAAGTTTCGTGCATATTCATTAAAAACCATTCGACGATAGAACTCTGCCATTTCCGGATAAGTCAGGTTCATTTTACGCATAACGGCAAATGCTTCTTCATAAGAGTTGGTTCTCGGATTGTTGAAATCCATATGTGCTATTGCACCGAGACTTTGCATATGGAGTTTCTCACCGTTATTCCTGTCAAACCGTTTTGTCATAAAATGTGAAATGCCGTTTTCATTGTGTATTCGGCATTCGCTCATTTGTATTCCGGCTGCCTTTGCCATAAGGTAATAAGCATACTCAACCTTTGTGTATTCCGGCTTATCCGCTGAAGTATCTTTATCGCTGTTGTTTTTGATGTTTCCGAATTTTAACAGCCAATATTCAAAATCGGGATTGGTTTCAATTTGGCCGGATTTAACCTCATTTGTTTTAGGATTCCACGCAATCAGAGTTTTAGCTCTCGCACCGCCAACCGAAGAACCTGACTCCATAAGATTGGCTATAAGACTGTTATCTGCCGAAATATTAAGCTTTTTCTTATTGGATAAAACTTCTTCTGCAAGCGAAGCCAAAGCGTCGATATCAGCTTTACCGTCTGAAACAGGAAGCTGCTGAGAAGGCTCATATTCAAGAGCACCCATTCCTCTTTTGCCGGTGTAGCACAGCTTCTCAATAACAGTCAGATCATCACCGCTTCTGCCGAGACTTTCAAGATATCTGTTAATTACCGCTGTACCGAATTTATCCGGAAGTGAATCCGCAACGAGTCCCGGCAAACCGTGAAATGTTGCTTCGGAAAGCATTGGAAAAGAATATGTCGCATTTGACAGCGGCATTTTTATCGGTGATAACTCTATTCCGCTTGAAAGGAAATCAGTGTCATACTGAAAACCGATTGTTGAATTTTCAAACTTATGAAGATAGCCGACGACGGTTCCCCACAACACTATTTTAACATCATCAACTCTTGACATATCTTTTATCCTTTCTTTTGATCTTCACCCCACACCCAGTCAGACTTCTGCGTGGGTTTTGATTTGCTCGCCCGTTTCCTTTTCGGTGTGTTTTCATAATATGCTTTGAAGTCGTCTTCAGCATCCGGAATCAAAAGACTGAGATTATCAATCAGATTAAAAGCCCGCATTATCTTTATTATATTTGTAAATTTGGTATCGTTCCCGTTTTCAATACGTTCCAGGGTGCTTGTAGATATTCCGCATTTTGCCGCAAAATCACTTTGCGTGAGGTTAAGGCCGACTCTGTATTCTTTTATTTCCTGACCGAAAGACGAAATTATATAATTGTCACTGTAATCATTGCTGTATTTCATACCACACCTCATATTAACTCATCATAATTGCAGAATTATCGTATCATATTAATTATAATATGTCAAGTATGAATAGTTATTCTGAAAACAATGATTTCGAACAGTAAGCAATCATTTAGTATTAAAACGGTTTTTGCAGAAGTATATGTAATACCGATTTAGCTTTTGAAAGTCATAAAGATGGACCGCTTTTCTTCTTCTGCGGCTTTGGCGGATCCGGCTGTTTCTTCTGACTGTCTAACTGCTGCTTTTTCTCCATAACCTTCCTGTGCCAGTTTTCGAGGAGCTTGAAAACAACTTCTTCAACCTCTTCCGATGTATAACCGCGTGGAAAATATTTCGACAGCTTTTCGGGTGTCAGGACGATTCTTTGCTGTTCGGGCTTTTTCTGTTCCATCATCATTTCGAGCATCGTATCTTCATTGAGCGTGCCCTCCCTGCTCATTTTTCGCATACGCTGTGCCTGAGAGAGCGACGGAGTGCAGTCCTCGGATTCCATTGTTTCAACGAGCAGTTCTTGCTCATGAGGCGTGAGATAAGAAATCTCGACCGCCGGAGTGATGCCCATATCTTTGTTATCCACCTTTTTCTGAATATCCGGATGAAGCTCGGTGAGACGGATGTAGCGCTGAACGGTTCGTTCACTATCGTTTGTTCCTTCTGCCACCATTGTTCTGGACTTAGTGCCAATTAACTTGTGGTCAACTTGGCCACAAGTTAAATTTTCTTGATTATCAACGGTTTTTAAATCCGTTCTTTTCCCTTGTCGCTTCAAAGCCTCAAGCTTCATCTTATATGCCTTTGCTTTTTCGCTGGGCAGAATGGTTTCTCTTTGAAGGTTGCTGTCAACCATCATGATTATCGCCTCATCTCTTGTACAGTTTCTTATTATTGCGGGAATCTTCTTCTTTCCTGCAAGCTCGCAGGCGTGAGCTCTGCGGTGGCCTGATATTATTTCATACCCGCCGTTTTCATCGGGTCTGACGGTTATCGGTGTCAGAACACCGGATTCTTTGATACTTTCAACCATTTCTTTCATTGCTTCATCATCCCTCACTTCAAAGGGATGCTCCGCAAACGGATGAAGATCTTTTAAATAAAGTGAGTCTATCGGACTCTTTTGAATTGACATAAATTTCATTCCTTTCTGTTGGCATTGAATAATGCCGTGTAATAATTGTCCATTGTTGCCGGGGCGTTATACAGGGCGGTGATAAGATACGCCCTGATGTTCTTGATTTCGGATGCACTCTTTTCCATTGCACCGTGAACATATCTGATGTGTTCATCGTTAAGCTGCGAATAACGCTTCAGCACATCTTCTTTCGGCATATGCGTTCCGTTCACCTTGACGGTATCTGCAGGCGAGCAGATGACATCCGCTATGATGGAAACGATTTCTCTGACCTGTTCTTCGGGGCAGTCAAAGGCAAGAGCTTCCGCTTCGATCTGTTCTGCAACC
>JAZUJJ010000081.1:0-2109 GCA_045642725.1 Acutalibacteraceae bacterium | reverse complement strand
ACCGATTTGCCTTGCTCCGCACAGCATAACAACAGGAAAATGCTTTACAGTTTCTTTTATCAGATTTTCAATACTTCTGTTTATATACACAATTTATCGCCCCTTACAAATTCGGAATGCAACTCCGTATTTGTATTATATTCCGAAAATCTAAAAATATCAAGCACTTGTAAAACAAAATATTTATCAACTCAGATAAAAAAAGATATCCAAACTAATCCATTTTCATAGAAAAGTTCGGATATCGAGTGTTTGGTGACCTCGAATCGTCAATATCCGATTGGGTTAATTCGTAGTGGTTTTTGGGGTCTGTGTTGAAATAAATGATGATTTTAGAATACTCACTTCCGGGTTCCGGATCGTAAACAACAATCTTATTTACAAGCATATCAACAAGATTCTGACAGTAGTTAATATCCTTCAGATTTCCCGTTCTGTATGATCTGAGCCATCCGGCAACATCGTCGGCATATACAGGCATATAGGATTCCCGCTCTCTGATAATGACCTGCTTTAATTCCTTTACTCGTGTTTCGCTTTCCACCAGCGTGTCGTGCATAACCTCAGAATCATCGTGGGTGAGGATATAATCAACAGCCTTTTGCAGTTTCTTTTCAGCTGCGGCAAGCTCCTTTTCATAAAGATGAAGCATACATTTTTCTTCCGCTTCTTTGTTTGCCAAATCAGCAGCCATGGTTGAAATTGCTCCGATTGCTTCGTCGGTCAGGAATGTTTCAACAATAAATTTCATTACCGCTTCTTCAAACGGTTCTTTAGGAAGATTTTTCTTTTTGCAGCCGTTTTTCTTCTGCTTTCTGCCCTTGCAGGCATAGTAATAATTTATCTGTTTTGTGGATTTTCCGGAATCCCCGACAAACTTCTCTCCGCATTCTCCGCAGAATACCTTTCCGCCTAACAAATAATTTTCCGTCGCTTTCATACGGGCACCCGTCTTTCTGTTTATATTAAGCTTTTCAGCCGCTTTTTCAAAAGTATCATTATCAATAATTCTGAGGTTTTCATCAATATATTCGACTCCATTCCAGGAGAAATCGCCGATATATTTTCTGTTTGACAGTAACCTGCGGATTGAATCTTTTTTGAACTCTTTTCCGACTGCGGATTTCCAATGCTTTTCATCGCATATTTTCAGAATATCTTTAATGGAGATATTTTGTTCAACATACATCTGATAAATCTGCCTGACTATCATCGCTTCATCCGGATCAATGCAAAAATGCTTGTCCGATGTCACTTTATACCCCATTGTCGGAGCACCACCGTTGCTTTTGCCCTTTGAAGCATTGTTTTCCATTCCTCTTGTGCTTTTTATCGCAAGCTCCGCACTGTAATATTCATTCATGCCTCTGCGTAAGGATTTGATAATAATTCGTTCGGGGCCGTCAGGAAGCGGCTGTGTTACCGAAACAAGCTCAACTCCGTTTTGTTTCAGTGTTTCTTCACAGTTAACGGCATCATATTCGTTTCTCGCAAATCTGTCCTCGCTGTAAACCAGAACAAATTCAAATAAATGCTGTTTGGAATCACTCAGCATTCTCATAAAGGAGGGCCTTTTGTCGGCGTTTCTTCCGCTGATGGCAGCGTCGGTGTATTCTTCTATGACATTAAGATTGTTTTCTTTCGCATAATTATGACAAATGCGAAGCTGATCCTCAATCGAAATATCCTTCTGCTTGTGGCTGCTGTAGCGGGCATAAATTACGGCGTTTTGCATTTTTCACACTCCTTTTCCGTATCGATTTTTACCGAAATTTCTTCATATGAGTTTTGAATCATTTTCTGAAAGTAAATATATGTTGCGTTAATCAGGGCATCATATGTTTTTTCCTCCAAATAAGTTTTATTATC
This sequence comes from Acutalibacteraceae bacterium, assembly GCA_045642725.1. Lineage (GTDB taxonomy): Bacteria > Bacillota > Clostridia > Oscillospirales > Acutalibacteraceae > CAG-177. The sequence continues at coordinate 240 of JAZUJJ010000081.1, read as the reverse complement.
GTTTTCTATATGCTTTTCACTCCCATTCTAAACTTAATTCATATTTCTGCAACTGTGCAAAAATCATCTTGCACCACGGTCACGCTTGACCTGGCGCTGATGATTGAGGTAAAATTCAAGTGCCTTAACGATAGTGTCTTCCATCTGTTGAGGCGTTGCGGAAGCGCTGAAATAATCACGGATTCGCTCTTCGGGTATTTTCAGCGTTTCTTTCTGATTTGCTTTCTTTTGAGTCATAAT
>JAZUJJ010000080.1:0-71065 GCA_045642725.1 Acutalibacteraceae bacterium | reverse complement strand
TTTGAGAAAGTTTACCGACCGGGAAGATTTGATCAAGGCAATCGAAAACTATATCCACTTTTACAACACGCAGAGATACCAACTTAAATTACATTGTATGACACCGATGGAATTTTATGCGGCTTTCGCCGCGTAAAAATTGCACCCCTCCTGCGCAGCAGGGGTGGAATCTAAGATTATTCAATAAATTTTTGTTTTTTCGTCTGTCTACTTGACGGGGAGCACATCAGTGGCATCAAGGGATTTCGTTTTTTATATAGAATATTAAAATCCATCAAACATAATAATTTTGCTTTTTGAAAACATTCTTGAAAGCTCGGCTTTGCGATTCTTTATTTCCGCACCGGGGATGTAATCAATTTCATCCGCTTCGGAAACCCCTTCAAGAATCAGCTTTGAGGCGGAAACGGGGTCAAGAATTATATCCGGCTCTTTTGCCGTTCTTTCGATTTTTGCCTCGCCGTCGGTGATTGTTATTTCAAATCTGCCGTTGTTCTTTTCAATGCTGTCCTGCATTTCAATGACGGCTTGTGCCTGAGAAACACCGTAATTTCTGACTTTAAGCACATTTTCAAGATTGAGTATTCTTGCGGAGCCGGAATATTTTGAAACCCGTGTTACCTTGTTTTTGTCTATTATATAACTCAGCAAGGGTTCAACGGCAGGCAGATTTTCAAAAACGAGAGTGTTCATTGCTCCGTCATAATTCCTCAGAAAACCGAGAACGGCGAGCAGACCTTCCCTGTCAAGATATAAAAGCTCTTTTATATTCAGAGTGCGCTCTGCTCTGTTGACGGAAAAGGTGATATAGGATTTATATTCTCCGTTCTTATCGGCGTGAATATATGTAAATGTTCTTGCTTTATAAGGTTCATCGGGGAAAAAGCCGGCGGATGTTCTCTCAAAGCAGAGAGTATAGCGGGAAGCGGCTTTGTTGTATAGAGCGAGCAGCTTTTCTTTATCACGGCCCTCATAGAGAAATACATCGTTGCATCTTTCAATGCTTCTCAGTCTTTCAATCGGAAAAGTTACCGTGTTGTTTTCACCGACGCTCGCATAACCGAATTTCGCATAATAGGTGTCGGAGAAAGGATAAAGAATACTGACATCCCATTTGTCGCCGTAAATGCTTCCGTCAAAAACCGCATTGAAAATATTTCGCACGGCACCTTTGTTTCTGTATTCGGGCTTTGATGCAACTCCGCCCACACCGGCGCAGCGCAGAGTACCGTTTCCGAAAAAGCAGACCTTATCCGTTATTTCCATATCCGCAAGCAGAGTTCCGTCCTCGTCAAAGGCACCGGGCATATATTCCTCCGGAAGACAATCCGCTTTGTCGGGCTCACAGCTGAAATCAAAAGCCTGAGCCGCAATTCTTTCGTGCTGAGGGGCATATTCGGGAGTAAGATTTTTTATAATCATATTTTTATTCCTTTCGACCGTCCTGCGGGTATCTTATGCCGATAATTCTGCGTATCGTATCCATCTGATTCATTATAAACAAGGTCTGCTCCGGGGTGACAACCGGGCTTTCAATCAGGCCTTTATTGATGCAGTCGCAGACATGTCTTATCTGTTCCTCAAAACCGTTGCCTTCATAGGGCGTTTCAATTACCATATCGCCGCTGCTCAGGTGAAATTCCAGCTTTTCGGGTGCATAGAAATGATTGAGGTGAACATAACCCTTTGTTCCGTAAATATAGCCCTCGTTGGGCTTTCGCAGAAAAACTGCGCTTGAAATATCCGCTATGCCTCCGCTTTTGTATTTAAGGGTGACGCTGGTATGGCTGTCAATGTTTTTGTAAGTGTCGCAAAGGGCATTTATACATTCAATATCTCTGCCCATAAACCAGCTTGCAAAATTCAGCCCGTAAACACCCACATCAAGCAAGGAGCCTCCGCCGTGCTCGTTTTTCAGTACATGGTGATCCAGTTCATCTTCATCCATGTCATAGCAGAATTTTCCCTCAACGCCTTTTATTTCACCGAGAATGCCGTCATTTATCATTTCAAGCAATTTGATTGTGCCCGGTACAAGCCTTGCCCACATGGCTTCCATAATAAAAACATTGTTGCGGCGGGCACAGTCAAACATATCCTCTGCCTCATAGTGATTGACTGCTATGGGCTTTTCGCACAAAACGTGCTTGCCGTTGTTGAGCATAAGGCAGGAGCATGCACAGTGACCGGAGTGAGGAACGGCGATATATGCCGCATCAATGGCATCGGATTGAGCCATGGCTTCATAGCTGTCAAAGCGTATGGGAATATTGAACTCATTGCCGAATTTTTCCGCGTTTTCACTGCTTCTTGAAGCTACCGCCGCAAGGGTTGCACATTCAACATTTTTAATTGCATTTGCAAATCTGTGAGCAATGTTGCCCGTGCCGACAATTCCGAATCTTATTTTTTCCATAAATATTCCTCTTTTATGATTTTTTTTAATTCTACCACATAAATTTACCGTATGCAAATATTTGAGCCATAAAACACAAAAAAAGATGCAAACCCGGTCTGCATCTTTTTTAATGTCTTATTTTTTGTCGTCGTCTTTTTTACTTTTTGTGTTTCTTTTGATTTTGTTTGTGGTGGTTTTTTCAAACTCGTCATCACGGATTATGACCCTTGAAATCTGCTTGTAAACGGGAAGCTCCTTACAGGCGGTGCGTATGGATTTGAGCACCTGGGAGGGTGTTTTCTTTTCGTTGAGGTAAACCTCGGCAAGCAGGGAGCTTTCATTTCCCTCGTCGTCAAAATCACCTGCAACGATAACCTCGTTTACATAGTCGATATTCTGAATATATCCTTCGATTTCTTCGGGATAGATGTTTTTGCCGTTGCTGAGAACGATAATGTTCTTTTTACGCCCGGCAATCACAAGACGGTCATCCTCGGTTATTCTGCCGTAGTCGCCGGTGCTGAACCAGCCGTCTTTAAGAACCTCTGCCGTAAGGTCGGGGCGGTTATAATAGCCTTTCATTACCACATCGCCCTTGACCATGATTTCGCCGATGCCCTCGGAATTGGGTTCATCAATTTTCCATTCAAGGCAGGGAAGCCTGATTCCGGCGGTACGGTAATCGTTGTCTGAGGTCTGATTTACCGAAACGAGGGGAGAGCATTCGGTTATTCCGTATCCGTTGATAAGGGGAATACCTATGTTGTCAAAAAATTCGCCGACCTCAGGTCTCAGCGGTGCGCCGCCGCAGATTATTTCAATCATATTCCCGCCGAAAATATCGTGAATGAATGAGAATATCTCTTTTCTTTTGTCGATACCCATTTTGCGAAGATTATGGCTCTTGGCAATCATCTTTTCAAATTGCTCCTCCATATTCTTTGCTTTGAGGTCACGGATTATTCTTTTGTAAAACATATCCGCAACAGCGGGAACAACAAGCATATAATCGGGCCTGTATATTTTAAGGTTGCGAACAATGGCGGTAAGACTGTCATTAATGCACAGAGTTGCGTGATTATAAAAAGCGGTGAGAATGTCACTTACGCTTTCATAGGTGTGATTGTAGGGGAGAATTGACAGGGCGTTGGTGTAAAGTGTTGCAACCGTAAGAGCGTTGCAGGTGCTTGTCATAATGTTGCGCTCGGTGAGCATAACGCCCTTTGACATTCCGGTGGTGCCTGAGGTATAGACAAGAAGCTTCATGCTGTCAAGGTCTCTTTCACCCTCAAGAAATTCGGTGGTGCCCATTTCTCTGCCGGCGTGAACAACATTTCTGTATGAAAGAAATTCGCCGTCATCCTCTGTTCTGTCAAAGCCGATGAAAAGCTCTATGTTCTTAAGCTCATCTCTGTGGGCTCTCAGAGCAGCTTCAAATCTTTCATCATAAAAAACCACTTTGCAGCAGCAGTCATCAAGAAGATGTATATAATCCTTTTCGGGTAATTCACGGTCAATGGGAACAAAAGCGCCCTTGGAGAGCAGGCCTGCAAAATATGCGGTTATCCATTTGAAGCTGTTGCTTCCGATGCAGGCGTAATTTGAACCGTTAAGGCCTTTTGAATGAAGAAATTCGCCGATGCCGTAAACTCTTTTCATAAATCCGAAATATGTGACGGATTTGATTTCGCCGTCGGCTCTGTATTTATAAGCCGTCTTGTCGGGGCTTTCGGCAAGAGCAATCTCAGTCAGTTCTCTGACGGTATTCACTTTTTTGACATTATTATACTCAATCTTATTTTTTGCCATAAGGGCCTCCGCTTGATGGTTTAATGCAAAAACGCTTAAAAATTATATATTATTACCGATAAAAAATCAAGAAAAATTTGCTTAAGATTTAATTAAATTTGCCCGGGTTATCAGATTATAATATAAATTCTTCAAAAGTTCCATATATAAGTAAATGAATATCTGCTTTTTGTTGCAGGTAATCCGTAAAAATTTTTATGAATTGTATTTTTTGATGTTTTATGATAGAATACGGTAAGCTATATAATACCGGAGGCAATTATGAAAAAATTAACCGTATTATTTCTGATGCTGATAACGGCATTTGCTTTTACATCCTGCGCCCGAAAAACGGAAACGGAAATTACCTCTTCAACGACGGAAATTGTCACGACAGGGCTGACTTCCGTTACTGAAACGGAAACTGTGACTGAAACGGAAACCGAAGAAACTACGGAAACCGAAAGCGGAAACGGCGAAGCGGGAATTCTTTTTTCTGAATCCGAAACGGAAAAGGATGAAAAAGAAACCGAGGAAACGAAGGCACAGGGCGATATTGAAAAAGAGCTTGTTTCCGATGAAGGAAAATTTGTTTACAGCACGGAAGACGGCGTTTACAATGTTTACACCTTTGACGGTGAAAAGGTAAACGGTCTTAAATCCTACACCGAGTATGAAAGTGAAGAGGAAGCGGCAAAAATCCATAAAATAAATCAGATGGTCAGCGAAAATCAGGTCAGTTCATCAAAGCTCAGCGGAAAATGGATAATCAAAGAGTATAAAAAAGCCGCTTATGAGGGTCTTACAAAAGAAATTCTTGAAAAGGCTTTTGCCGATTATAAAATCAAGTGACTTGCCGTAAATATTTCATCTTTTGCCGCCGATAATGTAAATTTTTCGGCGGTATTTCAAATTGTGAGGCATGTTTTACTATCTGCACAATATTGTTTTGTGCAAGTTGCAACACAATTTGTTTTTTTGCTTTTTTGTGTTGACTTGCCACAATATTTTGTGTATAATTTATTTGCAATCCCGATAAGTGGTGGAGTCTGTCATAGAATAAAGATTTATTCTATTTGGAAGGATTGTGGTTTTGTTTGAACACTTATTTTATGTTCATAATGAAATTCTGACAGAATCCGCTTTTACGGGTTCTGTTTTTTTGTTGACCTCCATCCTAATATTATTTTCAGGAGCTGATTTACCCGTGACCTCAGTAACTCTTATTGCGCTTATTATTTTTGCCGCTGTTTACATCCTCATGATGGCGTTTCAGAAGATTCGTCCTTATGTGGCTGTTGCGGGTGCCGTTGTGTTTATCATCATGGGCTTCGTTTCGGCGGCAAAGCCCGACCTTCTCGGCGGCTTTTCCTATACGCCTGCTCAGGCTCTTAAGGAAATTGACTGGAATGTAATTATGATGATAGCCGGCACCATGGGTACGGTATATCTTTTCATTGAGTCAAAAATGCCTCAGCTTATGAGCGATGTGCTTATCGCCAAAATGCCCAACGTCAAATGGGTCGTTGTTTCACTTTCACTTTTTGCGGGTATAATCTCGGCTTTTGTTGACAATGTTGCCACGGTGCTCATGATTGCTCCCGTTGCCCTTGCCTTCTGCAAAAAGCTTGATATTTCTCCCGTTTCTTCCATAATATGTATTGCGGTTTCCTCAAACCTTCAGGGTGCCGCCACTCTTGTCGGTGACACTACTTCGATTCTTCTTGCCAAGGCCGCAAATCTCGACTTTTCCGATTTCTTTGTTGATGAAGGAAAACCCGGTATGTTCTGGGTTGTTGAGGCAGGTGCGGTTGTAAGCGCATTCATTATCCTTTTCATGTTCAGAAAAGAAAAACAGCCCATAACCTTCACATCAAGAACAAAGGTTGAGGATAAATTCCCCACATTCCTTCTTGTCGGTACGGTCGCTGCCCTCATTGCCGTTTCCTTCATCCCTTATAAGAGCACTGCTGCCGAAGGTCAGTTCTATAAGCCCGAAATCACCAACGGCCTTATCTGCCTTGCTTTCTTTGCCGTAGGTATAATCCGTGAGCTGTTCATAAAGAAAAACAAGAGTGTCGTCAAGGATGCTTTCAAGGAAATTGATTATTATACAATCGTTCTTCTTACCGGACTTTTTGTTGTTATCGGCGGTGTAAAGAGCGCAGGTGTTGTGGACTTCCTCGGCAACAAGATTGCCTCCCTCGGCTCGGGCTCCGTATTTGTTGTTTACAGCATTATAGTCTGGATGAGCGTTCTTCTTTCCGCTTTCATTGACAATATCCCTTATACCGCCACCATGCTTTCTCTTGTTCCCGTCATAGCTACGGGAATCGGCATTGAGCCCAAGCTTCTTTACTACGGTCTGCTTTGCGGTGCCACCCTCGGCGGTAACCTTACTCCCATCGGTGCAAGTGCAAATATTGCAGGTATAGGTATTCTCCGTAAAGAGGGCTACGATGTTAAGTCTTCAACATTTATGAAATTCGGTGTTCCCTTTACCCTTGCGGCAGTTGTAACAGGTTATCTTATGCTTTGGTTTATCTGGAGATAAAATCCTTAAAAAGATACGGAGCGTGTTAGCTTGGCTGAAAAAAAGGTGCCCGAGTGGTTTCGGCTTGACAATGCCGCAACCATATTTCCGGGTCAGAACAGCAGCACATGGTCAAACATTTTCAGATTTTGCGTTGAACTTAAAGAGCCCGTGGAGCCGGACAGGCTTTCCCAGGCTCTTGTTCGCGTTATGCCCCGTTTCCCCGGCTTTGATGTGCGCATACGCAGAGGAGCGTTCTGGTATTATTTTGAAAAAAATCCCAACGGTGCCCCCGAAATCAAACCGGATGTGAATAATCCCTGCCACAGAATAAAATTCAGCGAAAATGACGGCTATCTTTTCAGAGTTTATTACCACGGCAGCCGCATAAGCGTTGATACCTTTCACGCCATAACCGATGGCCGCGGAGGCTGTGTTTTCACCTGCACTCTTGCGGCCGAATATCTGCGTCTCGGCGGGGCGGAAATACCCTGCGGCGGATTTATACTGAACCCCGATGAAGCCCCGTCGTCAGGTGAGCTTGAAGACCCTTTCAGAAAGCTGCCCGATTCAAAAGGCAGGCTGAAAAGGGGAGGAAAGTTCGTTTATCACGCTGTGGGTACAAAGCTTCCGAAGCACAGTCTGAGCATTATTTCGGGAACGGCGGATTTTGAGGCACTTCACGCTGTTTCAAAAGCAGCGGGCGTAACGGTTACGGAGTATCTTGCCGCTCTGCTTCTTGATATTCACATAAAGAAACAAAGAGCAGAGAAAAGAAAGCAGAAGGAAGTCTGCATTCAGGTTCCCATCGACCTGCGCCGAACCTTTGAATCGGATACGATGAGGAATTTTACCATCTGTCTCAGAGCGGTCATTGACCCTAATCTCGGTGAATATACATTTGAAGAGCTTTTAAGTCAGGTTTTGCTTCAGTTAAGGCTTGCCCGTGACCCCAAAAAGCTCAACGCCATGGTCACGGCAAATATGGCAATAGAAAAGAATGCTTTGCTTAAAACCATGCCTCTTTCCGTAAAAAATGCGGGAGTTGCAATTTCTTTTCTTATTACGGGTGAACAGACAACGACCGCTTTACTGTCAAATCTCGGGGCGGTAACTTTGCCGGATGAAATGATGCGGTATGTTGAAAAGTTTCTGTTTATGCCCGGCCCAGGCAAACGCAACGGCGCAAGGCTCGGCGTCGTAGGGTACGGAAATAAGCTTACCGTGACTTTTGCAGACCTGTATGAAGAAACCGACATTGAAAGAGAATTTTTCACCCGTCTTGTAAAAGCGGGTATTCATGTAAAAATAGAAAGCAACAGAAGCTGAGGTGAGAAAATGGCATATTGTGTAAAATGCGGTGTTGAGCTTGACGAAAGCGCTTTGAAATGCGCTCTTTGCGAAACACCGGTGTATCTTCCGAATGCCGGTATAAAAGAGGAAACCGTCAAGCCGTTTTCGGATAAGTCCGCCATTCCTCCCGGAACGAAAAGAAAATTCACGGCCGCCGTCATTACGGTGCTGCTGGTTATTCCCTGCATAGTCTGCGGTATCGTCAATCTTTTCCTCAGAGGCTCCGGCTGGTGGTCGGCTTATGTTATTTGCTCTGTGGCTCTTGCCTGGGTCATAACGGTATTTCCGCTTCTGACAAAAAAGTTTCATCATTACATAATGTGGGCTTTTGATACGGCAGCGGTTATGCTTTACGCTTATGTTTTCTTTCCGCTTCGGGGAGAAAACCTGAAATATTATTTCAGCTTTGCCCTTCCGATTATTCTGACCGTTTCAGTCTGTACGCTGCTGTTTATAATTTGGGCGAAAAGAAAGCCCCGCCACTGGAGCGAGGTTATGATACATATTCTTGTTGATATTTTCATCGTCTGTGTGCTCGTGGGAGTCATCTGCTTTATGAATTCCATAAGAACGGGCGTTATTATCTGCCTGATACTTGCTCTTTCCGATATTACCCTTGTGGGCTTCGGTGTTTACTGTAACCGGAGTAAGCGAATGAGAGCATGGCTGAGAAAGAAGCTATTCGTATAATAACAAAGAGAGTGCTGCCTGTTTTCTGCAGCACTCTCTTTTTGCCTATTTAATAATCGCAATTTCTTTCGGTACGCTGATTTCCGGTTTCCTGTCCTTTTCAAGCTTTAATTTTATCATTCCGTATTTTGTGGGAATTTCAATTTCCGCAAAGTCAAGGCCGTAAAGCTTCGGGTCAAACCTGAGCTTTTTCATTCCCGGCTCAACGATTTCCATTCCGCTGATGACCGATGGCAGCTGATAAGCGACCGTGCCGCCCCAGGCGTGCGAGTGGTCAAAGGAATAGCTTTCAACGGGAGCAATCCAGCCTTCTTTCAGACCCTTGTCACATTCCTTTACAATAGGCTTCCATCTTGAAAGAAGCTCCATGCCGTATTTCGGGAAAAGACCCGCTTTTCTGACGGCTGTCATCATATAATGCATGAAATAGGGCTGAATGTCCTGAAGAGAATCTTCTTTGATGATTCTTGTGAGCAGGTCGGCGGCTTCTTCGCCGTCAATCAGGCCGTAGGCAACCGCAAGAATATTCGGATATTTTGAAAAATATCTTTTTGCGGGATTTACGGGAAGCTCGGTGTATTCACCGCCGCAGGGGTCATTCTTTCCGTCAAAATACAGCTGCATTTCATCATCCCAGAATTCAAAGTTGAAGGTTTCTTTGAATTCCTTTGCTTCACCGAGAAGTGCTTTCTGCTTTTCTTTTTTGCCGAGGAAAGAATAGATTTCCGCACCTTTTTTCAGAGCTTCATAATAAAATGCGTTCAGCACCGTCTGACCGAGAGCCTTGGGAGGATGGTGCATATTGTAGCCGTCAATGACTGTCCAGTCAACAAACATATAATCGGGCGGAGTTTCTATAAGCCCGTTTTCTCCCTTGTATGTTCCGAATTTTGCAAGCAGAGTGTCAAGCGCCTCTTCGCAGTATTCAAGCAGCTTTTTGCTGCCCGTCATAAAGTAAACATCACGGAGCATCTGAACCCAGATAAGGCTGTATGTGGTGTGGAACATCCTGCCGCCGTTCTGTGTCAGCCAGTCTGCCGTTCTCATAAGGTCAAATTCGGAAAGACGCATATCACCGTAGGCGTAAAGTGAAATCAGCGTTTCTATGTAATAATCACCGGTGCAGGCGAGCAGCTCCTGATGAGATGTGCTGTCAAGGTGAAGCGTCTGACGGCAGATTTTAAGGGTATGCCTGCAGACATCATAAACCTTGTTGAATTCTTCATCGCTGCATCTGAATTTGCCTTCATCGGTAATCGGGTAAGCGCTTGCCGTAAGCTTCAGAGATACCGTTAATTTTTTGCCGCTGAGATTCTTGATTTTTATTCTTGCCGTGCCCGTGCTGTACATCCTGAATGAAAAATATTCGCCGGCTTTACCGAAGCTGATTTTTTCTTTCATTTCGGTCTGACCCGGCAGCTCAAAGGTGTCGAGCTCAATGCTGCATTTGCCGTCTGCATTGATTACCGGGTAAACGCCGTAAATCTTATCAAGCTCAAATTCCTTTGTGAGTTCTTCTTCCGCTTCAAGCTCAATGCTTGTGTCAAGCACATCAAAGAAAGAAAGCATGGGTATGGGCGCTTCCTGCGCCTGCCATAAATCTTTTACGGCGGCGGCATTCTCCCACTCGTTTTCCGCAAGGCCGGAATCAAAAGAATCAAAGCCGCAATAAGCAGTTTCGGGTCGGCAGAGCCAGCCTTCGTCTGTTGATATTTTTTCTTCCGTTCCGTCTTCAAAAAGAAGCTTTCCTTCAAGAGCAAATCCGCCGCGGCATCTGCCGTAGTCGGTGAGCACCTGCGGAAGAAGTCTGACATGAGCGAGAAGGGAAAGGCTTTCGGAATCAACATCAATTAAATATTTGTTGTAATAGTGTTTCGGTGCTTTTTTCTTGCAGAGAAAATCTCCGCCGGAGGCGGCAGGGCCGAGGCCCGTGAATTTTCCGTTTGCAAAAAGATGAAAGAAAGAATCTCCGCTGACATTAAGCTCTGCGGATTTTATCTTTTTATCGAAAGAATAATCTTTTGCGAATGCCGCCACGCAGTAACAGAATCCGCTTTTATCAAGGTCGGTACAGATGTTTGGATAGCTTTTATAAAAATCGGGGTAATTTTTTTCGCTTAACCATATCCAGTTCATTTTTATTCACCTCCCGTATATATTATTTTAATGCGGTGATAAAATCAATAGTTTGTGTGGAAATTTTCATAAATATATGGTATAATCCGGACTTGAGAGGTGATGACTGTGGAAGCACCGAAAATACTTTACTCAAAAACCGTTTGTGAAATAAAACGAAGTGAAAGTAACCCGAGAAACAGTGAGGGCGATTTTGCCCGCCTTAAAAACGGTGATATACTTTTTGCTTACAGCCGTTATCACGGCGACAGCTTTTCCGATGATGCCGCCTGCGACATTGCGGGCATGATTTCTCATAATGACGGCGAAAGCTTTGAGCCATTGCCTTATATGCTTGCACGGGCGGAGGAGCACGGAGTTCAGAATATTATGAGCGTGACCCTGCGCAGACTTTCAAACGGTGAGCTCTGCCTCTTTTATCTGTGCAAAAAAGGACCGCAGTCTGCCATGTTTCTGCGCAGAGCAACAGAAGATGAAACGGTTTTCGGTGAAGCCGAAATCTGTATTCCTTTCACGGACAATACCTATTTTGTCGTGAATAACTGCCGCATTTCCGTGCTGCCCGACGGCCGGGTACTTATTCCCGCCGCAAAGCATGAAATCATAAAGCGGAGCAGCGGTGAGTATTCACCGACAATGTTTGCCGATGCGCTCTTTTTTATCGGTGACAGCGAAGCAAGAAATTTCCGCCCTGCCTTTGACGAAGTTAAGCTTGCGAATCCGTCATTTTCCGGAACGGGTTTGCAGGAACCCGGTGCGCAGATTTTGCCCGACGGCAGGATTTATGCATATTTCCGCACGGACCTCGGCTGTCAGTTCGGCTGCTTTATAGATGCCGGCTGTACTTCTGCGGGTGTTCCTGTTCAGCTTAAATTTACTTCACCCGCTTCGCCGATGCTTGTTTCCCTTGACCCTTACGGAAAAAAATATTATGCCGTTTATAATCCCGTTCCGAATTACAACGGCAGATACCCGGAAAATTCGCCGTGGATAACCGCGGGCAGAACGCCGCTCGTTATCTCTCAGAGCGAAAACGGTATCGATTATTCTTCCGTGACCGTTCTTGAGGATGACCCGGACAAAGGCTTTTGTTACCCGGCGGTATATTTCCTCGGTGAAAAAGAATTTCTCATTTCCTACTGCTTCGGCGGAAAGGAAGAAGGCAACTGTCTGACCTGCACGAGAATAAGAAAGGTGAGGTTAAAATAATATGGCTGATTTGAAATACTATGATGCTGATGAACCGATTTTTGACATAAGAGGCGTTTTCAAAACAAACGGCAGATACCGCAGAATGCCCGAAGATGTTGCCAAAAGCGTAAGTGAAGGCGTATATAACCTTCATACAAATACTGCCGGGGGCAGAGTCCGTTTTGTTACCGACAGTGATACGGTTGCTGTTGAAGCGAAAATGGACGGTATCGGAAAAATGTTTCATTTTGCTTTTACCGGCTCTGCGGGGCTTGACCTCTACGCCGACGGAGAGTATTTCGGCACATTTAAGGGTGATGCCTCAAACATTACCGACGGGTTTTCATACGAGGTCGGTTTGCCGGGAAGAAAAAAGAGATGCATAACCATCAATATGCCTCTTTATTCCAATCTCATTTCTCTTAAAATAGGTCTTAATGAAGATGCAGTTGTTGAAAAAGCACCGTTATATAAGTACGAAAAACCCGTTGTTTATTACGGCTCTTCCATTACTCAGGGGGGCTGTGCTTCAAGACCAGGTAATTCTTATGAAGCCATTGTTTCCCGCGTGCTTGACACCGACTATATAAATCTCGGCTTTTCCGGCAACGCAAAAGCAGAGGATGAAATTGCGGATTATATTGCGGGGCTTGATATGAGCGTGTTTGTTTATGATTACGATCACAATGCACCTACGGTTGAGCATCTTGCGGCAACTCACGAAAAACTGTTCAGAAAATTCAGAGAAAAACATCCGGAAACTCCCGTAATAATGATGTCAAGGCCGAAATATCACCTGACCGACGAAGAAGAAAAGCGCCTTGCCGTTGTCAGAAAGACATACGAAAATGCCGCTGCGTGCGGGGATAAGAATGTTTATCTTCTTACTGGCCCCGAAATGTTTGATGAATTTTCCGTTGAGTGTGCAACCGTTGATAATTGTCATCCCAATGACAGCGGCTTTGTCTGCATGGCAAAATCGCTGATACCTATGTTAAAAAACTGCCTTGAGCAGAAGAAATAAGGAGTTAAACCCATGAAAAGAATTTTTGCACTTGCCCTTTGCCTTGTACTTGTGCTGAGCTTTGCCGCCTGCGGTGAAGATAAGCCCGAAACACCTTCCGGATCCTCAACCGAAGCTTCTTTCGTAAGCACTGCTCTTTCAACAGAAGCAACAGAAGCAACAGAAACAACAAGTGAAACCACTACCGAAACAACTACCGAGACTACCACTGAAACAACTACCGAAACAACCACGGAATCAACAACAGAGAGCACCACGGTTACAACAACTGCCGCTCCCACGACTACAAAGAAACCGACAACAACCAAAAAGCCAACCACTACAAAGAAAGCCACTACGACCAAAAAAGAAACCACAACAAAGAAGAGCGTTCCCACAAGCAAAAAGGATATCGTTGCTCTTTACAATGCGGCTACTTCAAAGGCTTCCGAGTCAAAGCCTTCATACAAAAAGGTCACAAAGACAAGCCTTGAAAACCTTTCCATGGGCGCACTTGCCAAGATTAAGGTCGTTCGTGAAGCAGTAGGTGATTTCCTCGGTGAAGGCGAATCCTCAAAGAATGTAAGCAAGGGCAAGTTTGACGGCAAAGAACTTAAAGTCAGCAAGCTTACCGCCGATGATGTAACAGATGCCACTTGCAAGCTTTCTTCCGACGGAAAGTATTATGAGGTCGAAATAACCGTTAAGAATGAAACCAATCCTCTTAAGGGAAGCAGTGCTCTGGGTAAATTCACAAACGATTATAAGGATGTTCAGGAAATAAAAGACGGTCTTAAGGAAGCCGGAGCAGGTCTCGGCGGTATAACCGTCAACACAACCAAGGTTGTTATCAAAGCAAAGATTTCAAAAGACGGCAAGAAATTCTCCGCTCTTTCATACACAATTAAAATGAGTGCGGTTCTTACTGATGTCAAGTACACAATCGCCAAGGTCGCAAAAGCAACAACAGACCTTAACACCTATGTTGACTTCACATCATTCGGCTATTGATGATTATTAAAAAAGAGAGATGATTTATACGGAGTGTTCCGGAAATCATCTCTCTTTTATTTTGTTTAATATTTTTACTCTATTATTGTACAGGCATCCTTGCGGGCGTAAAGCTCATAGTATGTGTCAAAATCAATGGGAGTAATGTCACTGTTTTTATATTTGATCATTCTCAGATTTTTGTCATGGTCAACGATTTTGAAGCCTGCATCAGGTTCAACTGACATAAGGGTTTCATATTTTTGATTTGTTTTACAATACCTGTAATAATACTTTGAATCGGAAACACCCTTCTTGAATTCAACGACTATGTATTCATCCATGTTTTTGTAGTTATAGACTACAACAAGTCTTTTTCCTTTTTCGGTTTTTCCTATTTCATCAAGAGTGTTTTCAACGGCTTCGGAAATATCCTCTGCCTGTTTTGAAGAAGAAACCTCGGCGGCACTGGCGCTTTCCGACATTTCGGAGTTGTATTCTTCTTCGTCAAAATATATTTTCTTGCCGCAGGCGGAGACCGTCAGCAGGCAGGCAAATGTTAAAAGCAGTGCAATGGCTCTTTTCATTTCTCAGCCACCTCCTGTATTCTATTTTGCCACAATATTAAATAAAAGTCAATATTCTTTATTCGCCGAGCACCTTGGCAAGGGTGCCGCCGAGAATTTTTGCTTTGCATTCTTCGCTGATATTAAGACGGTTTATTCTTTCAATATCCCATCTGATGTCATCGGCTTTGCAGTAGGGAAAATCAAGGCCGAAAATGCTTCTGTCTTCTCCGGTCTGGAGAATTACGGTTTCAAGCTGTTCGTCGGTCAATGACCAGGCTGTTGCTCCGTATCTGTCTCTGATTGTTGTCCAGCCGGCGAAAACATGGTCGGCATAACCGCGGGAGTTGTTGCACATTACGGCAAGAGCTTCGTTAAAGAAGTGATAGCCTCCGATGTGCTCCATGCTGAATTTAAGGCGCGGGAAATTCCAGGCAACCTCATCAAGCAGAAGCACTCTGTTGTCTCTGAGTCTGTGCCAGTGCATACCGGAGTGGAAGGAAACAAACAGACCGAGCTCTTCGGCGGCGGCATAAACTCTGCTTGCCTCGGGGCCGTCGATAATGAATTCCTGATAAGGCGGATGAAGCTTGATTCCCTTGAAACCGAGGTCTGCAATAATCTTTACTTCATCTTCGATATTGTTTTCAAAATTGACCGTGCCGAAGCCGACTATTCTGTCATTGCCCTTTATCTGACTTGCGAGCCATACATTCTGGTTTTCTTCGATTCCGCCTGCTCTTGTCTGATTGACAAAGGGGGCGAAAGCCACGGCCTTGTCGATTCCCACATCATCCATAAATCTCATAAGGGAGTCTATATCGCCGTGTTCCTTGACCTGCTTGGGGAAAACATGAGCGTGATTGGCAAATATCATATTTTTTACCTCTTATTCATTTACTGTAACATTTTCACTGTTGAACTCTGCGGCAAGCTTTTCTCTTGCAGCTCTCATTTCTTCAAGCTCCGCAAGAATTGCGGTTTTCTTTTTACCCGTATAGTTATCGAACAGATAAGAGCCGGAGGCAAGGAAGTTGCCGACTACGCCGCAAAGGCCGAATAACAGGAAAATCTTTTTGATGGTTTCAACCTTCTGCTCAACATTATTTTCGCCGACGGCAC
The DNA here is from genome assembly GCA_045642725.1 of Acutalibacteraceae bacterium. Classification (GTDB taxonomy): domain Bacteria; phylum Bacillota; class Clostridia; order Oscillospirales; family Acutalibacteraceae; genus CAG-177. The sequence goes on along the minus strand of JAZUJJ010000080.1, from coordinate 55,295 downwards.
TCTTATAGCCGATTTTCTGGAATGAAATGTTGTAGAAATTCGTTCTGATGAGATTGAAAATATTGTTGAAAACGCTTTGAGCCGCACTGACAAGGCCTTCACTTCTGATGGGAGTACCGAAGGTTTTTTCGGAATACCATTCCATATAGTCGGTTGCGTCGCCGACAATAATTTTCTTTGAAGTGGAAATGGCGTTGTTTGGCATACCTGCAAGACCTATCAGAACGCCGACGATCCATTTGTATTTGTAAACCTTATGAGTGCTGTTTTCGGTAGCAACATAGTTAAAGCTGTTTTTGTTTATGCCGAATGCGAATGCGGACATGATCGCATAGAAAATACCCGTATAGCCGAAACCGCCGCTGAGTATGGTGCGTGCCGAGAACTTCTTGCCGAGGAACGGAACGGCGGCAAGACCCGCGTATGAAAGACCGCCGCTGATGGCGTCAATCGCAACTTTCATTTTGTAATCGCCGAATACATCTCTGTACATGTAATTGAGAAGCTTGTAAGAAAGCTGTCTGACCTGTTCAAAGAAAGTTGCAAGCTCGAGGATAATAAATGAGCGGCAGTGGAGAAGTGTTGAGATGGTCTGTCTGTCCCATACGATTACCGCTTTTTCGGGCTTCTTGACGACCTTGAGCTTTTCATCAAGGGTGAAATACGGAGCAATCATGGCACCGAGACCGACTACTGCAAAAATCAGTGCGCAGACAAAATAAAGCTGTTTCTGCTTCGTGGGGTCTTCGGTTGTGTCAACAATAACGGGAATGACCCAACCCGGAAGCATTGAACCGAGAGATGCGGCAAGTGTTGCCACGGTGTAGAAATTCTTTCTGTCATCTGCGTTGTTGGTCATTCGCAGAGAAATCGTATTCAGAGAAAGATCATAGAAGGTGTCAACCGTTTTGAATATCAGCTTGAAAACCAGGAACCATATAAAATTCCCGAAGGAGTTTGTCAGCGGATTAAACGGAACTATAAAAAGAAGCAGGGATGTTATGGCAAAGGGTATCGGCATTATGCCCGCCATGATTTTTGAGGGCGTCTTTTTACCGGGACGGGCAGGGGTGTCGAGAATGGAGCCTGCGACGGGCGGTGTGATAAACCCAAAAATCATCAGTATGTTTTCGATGATGGTGATAAAACCGTAATCTTTTTCGGGGAACATATAGGTCCTGATGAATATATCATCGAAGGTATCGATGCTGTCCTGACCCATGGCGTTTCCGAAAATACCGCCGGCGTAGCCAAGCTGTTCTTTAAGGGTAAAGGATGCGTTGTTGACAATCCTGTCTTTGAAAAGCAGGAATTTTTCTTTAAGCATATTTTACCTCCATAAAAATTTTTTACCGAATAATTATACTTTAGTTTTTCTCTGTTTGCAAGTGTTTCATTTTATATTATTTTATCTCGATTGAAAATTATTGACATTCTTTGCACCCTAAAGTATAATATCACACGAGGAGGCTGATAAAATGCTTAACACATATTCCAAAAAAGAAAGAAATATGTACCTTGTAGGTCTTGCCGGCCAGAATATGATATATAATATCATCAGCAGCGGACTAATGTATTATTTCCAGAGCGTAATTTTTCTTCCCGCAATGATTTACAGCGTAATCGTTGCCATTGCCCGTGTATGGGATGCAGTCAACGACCCCATGATGGGTACCATTGTTGACAAAACCCACACCAAATGGGGCAAATGTAAGCCTTATCTTCTCTTTGTGCCCGCAATTATAATGGTTATTACCATTCTTTGCTTCGTAAACGGCAGATGTACCTATGACGAAGCAGGCGGACTGATTATGTCCGCAAGGAATATTCTCATAATCATTTGGGCAGGCGTTTCATATATCCTTTGGGGCATGAGCTACACAGCAGGTGATATTCCTCTCTGGGGCGTTACCTCTCTTATGACAGAGGATGCCAATGACCGTTCAAAGATTCTCGCTCTTGCAAGAATAGTTGCCGTTGCCGGTGCTGTCGGCATGGCTGTTCAGTTCCTTGCTCCCTCATTCAAGCCCTTCTTTGCCGCAAGAGGCGTTGAAAATGACGCAGACCAGCTTCAGTATTCTTTCATACTTCTTGCAGTTATCGTTACCGTGATTTCTTCCGTTCTCTTCCAGTTCGCCGGAATCGGCGTTAAGGAAAAGGTGCATGCCCAGACCGAAGACCACCATTCAATGAAGGAAAACTTCAAGACAATGTGGAGCTGCAAGCCTTTCCGTCAGCTTCTTGTTTCCGGCGTGCTCAGAAGCCCCATTCAGCTTCTTTCAACGGTTGCTCTCACTCTCGTTATGTATTTCTTCTTTGATAACGACCCCGGCAGAGCTCTTGTTACGGACAGCGGAATAAACTTCACTCTTATTATTCAGGTTCTTATCATTGCCATCGGCATTTTCGGCGGTATGCTTATTGCTTCCGCTTTCACACCCGCTCTTGCGGAAAAATTTGAAAAGAAATCACTTTATAATTTCTATTCTGTTATCGGTGCAATTCCCTACGGCCTTGTTTTTGTGATTTACAAAATAGCAGGCGAGCAGATAAAGACCTCTCTTGTATGGTCAATCATTATGGGCGTTGTATTTTTTGCGGCTTCCTGGTCAATGGGCGGTCTCAATGTTCTTCAGTCAATTATGATTGCCGACTGTGTTGACTATGAAGAATATCACAACGGTATTCGCCCCGACGGTGTTTTCTTCTCAGGTCAGAGCTTTATTACAAAGCTTTCCGCAGGTATTGCCACTATTATTTCCGGTGCCGTTTATCATGTAGTAAACTGGAGCGGTGGAATTATCGAGAGCGCAAACGCTGCTCTTGCCGCAGGTACGGCTTCCTTTGCAACGGATTATGCAAAGTATGCCTCTGCAATGTTCTTCCTTGTTGCCATTCCTCCCATGGTCGGAATGATTATTTCAGCCATTCCCACATGGAAGTATGCTCTTCCCAATAAAGAGCATAAGAGAATTCTCGCAGAGCTTGTCAGCAAGCGTCATGAAGAAGAATAAAGCTTTATACAATAATCGGGCTGCCGCAGTAAGCGACAGCCCGATTTTAATATATACTGTTTTATGCCTTGTAAAGAATATCGTAAATATAGATTGCGGAATTGCCGTCCTTGATGCCGAAGCAGTCATAGTCCCTCCAGCCGTCGGCCTTTTCATAGGAAACATTGTGTGCCTTGTCGGGGTTACCGAAATAGCCGTTGTTCATATAAACCGCATTTCCTGCCCAGGCGTTTGCGATTGCTGCAGTGCTCATGAAGGGGATGGCGTCGCCGCTGTCAAGCATTCTGTGAAGCTCACCGTCACGCTTGAATTCAAGAATGTAGGGGGAGCCGAGAGTTACAATGTTAATGATGTTGTATTTTTCTTTCATTTTTTTGTCGGCGGCAAACTGCTGAGCTACCATTCCGCCGAGGCTGTGACCGTAGAGAACGACAGTTGCGCCCTCGGGTATGTATTTTTCGGCTTGCTTTTTAGCTTCCTTGAGATAGGAATTGGGGATTGAAGTTCCGGCGAAAAGACAGGAATAAATACCGTTTACAATTTTGGGGTCGAATGAACCGTTTGTTCCGGTAAGACCGATAACATAAACATTCTTTATTCTTTTGCTGCCGTTATAAAGTGTTCCTTTTGAAATCGACATGGGGTCGCCGTAACGGGCGTAGGACATGGCGTCATTTACAGTGCTTACTTTTTTGAGGTAGGCTGCGCTTGCCGTTGATGTGAAAACCGTAACAAAGAGAATTGCCGCAAGAAGAAATACCGCGATTTTTTTGAGCATAATATTGCCTCCCTTTTATTGATAGGTCAATTATATATATGTTTTGTATATAATTCAAGAGGGAAATTAAAATTGTTGCGCTTTTTATTGAAAAAATATGAAATCTGTGTTAAAATAAACAGAAATAAAATATGGAGGTTTATCCGATGAAAAAGAAAACAGCAAAAATAGCAGCGCTTATAATTTGTCTTGCTCTTATTTTTTCCCAGAGCAGTCTTTATTTTGCCTCAGCCGCCGATGTAACGGCAGCGGTAACGGTAACTTTTGACAATGAAACTCCCGGCAGTGCCGCCGGAAAAGTTTCCCTTTCCTCTGACACAAACGGAGATTATGAAATTTATTGGGGCGACGCGAACGGTGAAAAGCTCACAATCGACCTTGGTGACATCAATGCTCCGTTTTCACAGGTCGTAACCGTTTCGGTAAAGAAGGGCAGCGGCAGTGCCGACCTCAATGAATTCAATGCTATTCCCGAGGGCGCCGAAACAGTGCTTGCCTATTATGACGGTCAGAAGGCCGGAACTTATGAAATCCCCGATTCAAAGCTTGCGGATAACGGCGAGCTTATCTATAATTTCGGAACTCTCAGTGACCTTCATTTCAACAGATATGACAAATCCGGTAAGGATGATTCCGAAATAGCTTTTCCGCGTGCTCTTTCCTTCTATGAAAAAGCAGGTGTTTCAATTGTCGGTATGCCCGGCGACCTTTCCAAAAACGGTGAAAAATCCGCATACGAGAAATTCAATAATTATGTTTCGGCTTATGAATTCCCTGTATTCACAAGCAGAGGCAACCATGATTGCCGCAGGGAATACACCTATGAAAACTGGTCAAAATATATCAACAACGGTGTCTACGGCGAAGAAAAGCTTGACGGTGTAACCCTTTCCGACAACGGTCTTGATTTTACTTACTGTGATGATACGGTAACTCACGGTGATGTTTTCATTTTCCTCAGCCAGACAAGCAGAAAGTATATTCTTCCCGGCTCACGCCTTGTAACCGATGAGCAGCTTGAGTGGCTCAAGGGCCAGCTTGAACAGAATAAAGATAAGACCGTTTATCTTTTCTTCCACACCTTCCTTACAGCTCCCTACAAAAATCCCCTTACAGCCGTTGCATCGCTCAAAAATACGCTCAGCGGTGAGGGAAATGTAAGCAATGACCTCGGTATTTTCTATCCTCTTTTCTATACAATCGGTTCATCCGATGAAGCTCAGTTCAGAAGCCTTCTTACCGAATACAAGAATGTTGTTTTCTTTAACGGTCATTCTCACTGGGCATACAGTCTTCAGAGCAAAAACCCCCGTCTTAACATAACCGATTATGACGGAACGACCTGCACAATGGTTCATGTTTCCAGTGTCGGCGCACCGAGAACACCTTCCTTCCCGCTCTGGAGCTCAAATTCCAATACCATGTCCGAAGGTACTCTCGTTTCCGTTTATGAGGATTCTCTCATACTTTACGGCATTGATTTTGTGAACGGTGAAGCTCTTGCTTACGCAACCTATACCGTATCAAGATAAATTTTTACTTGACATATACGCTTAAATGGCGGATAATATATTTTATCTGATGATTCTATTTTCAAGAAATACATTTGACGGAAAGGTGCTCAGAGATTATGGCGTTTAACAGAGACGGCAATAATGTTGGTGATATTCTTGTTAAGTCGGGCAGGATTACTCCCGAACAGCTTGAAAAAGCAATTGCCGACCATGAAAAACATAATAAGCCCTTGGCGGAATGTATTATTGACGGAAATTATGCGACTGCCGAAGAAGTGGCAAGTGCTCAAGGTGAGCTGATAAATGTTCCATTTATGGGGCTTCAGGCAACTACTCTTGCCCCGGAAATCGTAAAGCTTGTCAACGGTCAGGTGCTCAGAAGGCATAATGTGGCTCCCATTGCTTTTTCCGGTGAAACCACGGATGTCCTTATTCTCGCAATGGCTAATCCTCTTGATATGGTTGCCATTGATGATATTTCAATCATTACCGGCTGTCAGATCGAGCCGCGCATAGCAACTCTTACCGATATCAATAAGCTTCTTGATAAATACTACGGCTCCGACGAAGCTATGTCCGCCGCGGAGCAGTACACAAAAGAACGCGAAAGCAAATATGCTCAGCAGGAGCAGGATGCCAAAAAGGACGAAGAGGATTTAAGCTCTGCGCCTATCGTTCAGCTCGTTCGCTCCATTCTCGAGCAGGCTGTCCGTCAGAGAGCATCCGATATTCACATCGACGCTCACGAAGCTCAGGTCGTTGTCCGTTTCCGTATCGACGGTGCGCTCAAAAATGTAATGAGCTATGACATAAAGCTTCTCCCTGTTATCGTCACCCGTATCAAAATTCTCGGCGATATGGATATTTCCGAAAAGCGTAAAGCGCAGGACGGCCGTATTACCATAGTCGTTGACCGTACCGAGTACGATATCCGTGTTTCCATTCTTCCCACCTCTTACGGTGAAAAAGTGGTTATGCGTCTTGCAAATACCGTTGCTCTTACAAGAACAAAATCCCAGCTCGGTATGAGAGAGCACGAGCTTAAGCGTTTCGACCATATTCTTTCAAACCCCAACGGAATTATCCTTGTTACGGGCCCCACAGGTTCCGGTAAGTCAACAACACTTTACACAGCACTTTCAGCCCTTAATGATGAATCCGTTAATATCATAACCGTTGAAGACCCTGTTGAAGCGAATATCTCCGGTCTTAACCAGGTTCAGGTTAATGTAAAGGCAAACCTTACCTTTGCATCTGCCCTGAGAGCTATTCTTCGTCAGGACCCGGATATTATCATGATAGGTGAGATCCGTGACTACGAAACCGCTTCAATAGCCGTTCAGGCTTCCATTACGGGACACTTGGTTGTAAGTACACTGCATACAAACTCATCTGCTGCAACGATTTCCCGTTTGCTTGATATGGGTGTTGAGTCTTACCTTATTGCCGACTCCGTTGTCGGTATTATCGCTCAGCGACTTATCCGTAAGCTTTGCCCCCACTGTAAAAAGCCCATTGAGGCTACGGCAGATGATAAAAAGCTTCTCGGTGTTCCTCAGGACGAACCACTTACTATTTATGAGCCCGGCGGGTGCCCCATGTGCAACGAAACAGGCTTTTACGGCCGAACCGGTGTTTATGAAATAATGGAAATGAATCAGGAGCTCAAGCACCTTGTTACCATTAAAGCAAACACCTCCGAGCTTAAGGAATGCGCTCTCAAAAACGGAATGAGAACTCTGCGTATGAGTGCCGCACAGTATGTTATTGAGGGAACAACAACAATTAAGGAACTGCTTAAGGTTTCTTTTGAGGGTTAATTTTTATTTATTTCGGAACTGTCTTTACGGCAGTTCCTTTTTTATAAGCTATTTACATTTTCGAAAAAATGATATAGAATATAAACATCAATTTCAGAAAGGAAGCTGTATTATGGATTTCGATTTTAATGAATGGGCACGCGACCTCATGGCAAATATTGATTTCTGGCTTTACGATGTTACAAGATTCTTTTTTGACATTTTTCACGGATTCGGATTTTAACCGGGAAAAGGAGATAAAATTATGAAACTGAAAAAAATTATTTCCGTTTTGCTTGCTTTTACCACACTTGCCGCTTTTTCCGTTTCCGCGGGCGCTTCCGTTCACACAACAGCCGTGCCCGAAGCTTCGGCGCAAAATATTGAGGGTGAGCTTGATTATACCATTGAAAATCCGTATAAGGATGTCAAATGGGGCGAATGGATGCTTTACAAGGCTTCTCTGCACAGCCACACAAATGCAAGTGATGCCGTTCCCACAATTTCCGAGAGCATAGAAAAGCATTATGAGCTCGGCTTTGATATTCTCGCTCTGAGCGATCACGCCGTTATCGGTAAGCAGTGGGATAAAATTCCGACAACGGTTCCAATTTATCGCTTTTTCAAATTCGGCAATACTAAAATGGGTCCGGTCGATGTTCTGACAAGTGAGCGCAGAGCAGAAATTATGGCCGGCGCAGACCGCTTTAATGCCGACGGCACAAATCAGCCCATGCTTGAAATAACCGGTGCGGCCGAGCTTAACGGTGCAACTCCCATAAATGACTGCCATATCAACTGCTTCTTCATGGATGAGGGCAAGGAATGGGGTCAGGCTAAAATGGGTATTTACGGTGACTATGAAACCGTTGCCAAAAATGTTGAAAAGGCCGGAGGTATAACCTTCCTTGACCATACAGGCGAATATGTTGGCTGTGAAAATGACCCCGACAGAGCGGATGAGCCTTACTACGCCAACAAGTTTGCAAATATTTTTCTCAAATATCCCTCTTGTATAGGCATGGATGTCAACAGCGGCATCAACAACCACACAAAGTATGACTATAAGCTTTGGGACAATACCCTTATGCTTACTCTGCCTTACGGCAGAAATGTTTCCTGCCTTTGCTTCTCCGACGGTCATCACATTGACCAGTATGAGCGCAATTACACCTATATGTGTATGCCAGAGCTGACAAAAGAGGCTCTGCGTACAAGCATGGAAACAGGCGCATTTTTCAGCGTTTCCCATTATGACAGAGCAGACCTCGGTGACGATTTCAACGGTGAAGCTTATCCCACACCCGTTGTAACGGGTCTTGATGTTGATAACACTGCCGATAAGGTTTCTTTCGTCGGTGAAAATTATAATTATGTTCGCTGGTATTCAGACGGAAAAATAATTGCCGAGGGTGAAAATCTTACCTCCCTTGACCTTAATGAGTATGAGGATAAAATCGGTCTTTATGTCCGCTTTACCCTCACGGGTGACGGCGGAGTGCTTTACTCACAGGCTTTCCCCGTTAAGGCGGCCGGCGTTGAGTATGAAAAGCCCGTAATCGTTCCCACTTTTGACCTTCCGCTGATGTTCCGCGGCGCCTCCGATTTGCTTAATCTGCTTATCGGCTGGACTCCCGTTGTACAGCTTATCCGTTACACACTCTGGGGAACATTCTGGTGGCTTAAATAAAGCGTAATAATAAATAAAATCGGAGAGACGGTTTTTCGGAAATATTCCGTAAAAATCGTCTCTCTGCGTTTTTTACTGTTGATTTATAGTTTTGCAGGTATTATAATATACTTGAATTATAATAATTAAAATAGGAGAATGTTGCTCATGAGCAAATTCCTTTCCGAGCTTTCGGAATTTATAAAAACAAAGCCCTATAATGTCATCCGCGTATCGGAAATCTGCGGTGATTCTGAGCCGGAAACCGTGGAATTTCGGGAGGGTGCTTATTGTCAGAATACTTATTCCATAGCAAAAACCTTCACAATGGCGGCAATAGGTCTTCTTTACGATAAAGGCCTTGTAAAGCCGCAGGACAGGATCTGTCGCTTTCTCGGTGATGAAATGCCGGAGGAAACAGACAAACGCTGGCTTGACTCCACCGTTGAAATGGCGCTGACTCATTCCCTCGGCCTGCCCGGCGGATTTCTTGACATTGACGCTCAGAACCCGCTGAAATTTACCGATGATTATCTTTCATATCTTTTCACTTATCCTCTTGAATACGAGCCGGGGACTCAAAGCAGATATTCCGACGGAGCTTATTATCTGCTTGCGAGAATAGCCGAAAAGCTCAGCGGTCTTCCTCTTGAGGATTTTCTCAGAAAAGAAATGCTCAACGGTATGCAGTTCCGTGAGGTCGCCTGGAGCCATTGCCCTCAGGGTCACGCCATGGGAGCTACGGGGCTTTATATCAATTCCTCCGATTGCGTCAAGCTCGGCAAAATGCTTCTTGACGGCGGAGTTTACAAAGGTAAGCGTTATCTTTCCGAAGAATGGGTTAAGCTTGCTTTTGAGAAAAGCTATGCTCTTGACCGTTCGGATGATTCTGAAATTTATTTCAAGGGCGGCATGTTCGGCCAGAAGCTCATTATTGCTCCTTGTCAGAACAGAGCGGTTGCTGTTCAATCCTTCGGAGCGGACACCGGTGTAATTGCCCGATGGATAAAGGAATATAAGGACTGAGGGGAAATGTATGAAAAGAATGAAAAAATATCTTTGCTTTTTCCTTGCGGCTATAACTGTTTTGTTTTCTGTTTGTGTCGGAGCATCGGCGGCAGATAACAAATGTGGTGACAGTCTTTTCTGGAGCTTTGATGCCGGAAAGGGTGAGCTTTTAATCAGCGGCAGCGGAGATATGGCGGGTTTTGATGAATTTGCTTCTCCCTGGGCATCGAAGGTTTCGGAAATAACCTCTGTTTCTCTGCCCGATGGTCTTACGGGAATAGGTGAATATGCTTTCTGCGGCTGTGATAAAATCGGAGAAATCAATATTCCTTCTTCCGTTCTGAAAATCGGAGCGGGTGCCTTTGAGCAGTGCGATTCCCTTACGGGTGTCGTTATTCCGGGCACGGTAAAGAGTATTGCCGATTATACCTTTTCCTGCTGTACGCAGCTTGAGAATGTAACCTTGCCCGACGGTCTTGAAAGCATAGGTGCGGCGGCGTTTGACAGCTGTGCAAAGCTTAAAAGCATAAATATTCCGTCAGGTGTAACATTTATCGGTGACGGTGCGTTTTTCGGCTGTGCGCTGATTGAAAATGCGGAAATCCCCGACGGAGTTTCCCGTATCGGAAATCTTACCTTCTGTAACTGTTCTTCTCTTAAGAATGTTACCGTCGGTGCCGGTGTTACCGAAGTCGGTGACGGTGCTTTTGCCAACTGCAATTCACTTTCAAAGGTCATTTTTAACGGCACAACGGCACAGTGGAAGGCTCTGACGGAAAGTGAAAGCTTCGGAGAGGGAAACGAAGCTCTCAGTAATGCGGATTTTGTTCCGGCAGACGACCCCGTAAAGCTTGAAGTAAATATTGTCGGCTACAAACCGACCCTTGATGTTGATTATAAATCAACGGTTGTTCTTCATACGGACAAGCAAGCCCCGCAGGGCTGCAAAATTGTCTGGTCCGACGGAACAACAGGCAACACCTTCAAGGCGGAAAAGCTTAAAGCAAATCTGAGCATCTCAGCAAAAATAGTAAGAGTCTCCGACAACGCCGTTATAGGTGAAACAAAAACGGAAAATATAAATGTAAGCAGCGGCTTCTTTGCGAAAATCGTTGCATTTTTCAGAGAATGGTTTTCCGGGCTTCCCGTTTACATTGACAATATAAAGCAGTAAAGAAAGGGTAGAAGAATATGAAAAAATATGCATTCAAAATAAATCCTTATGTTTCGGAAACAATTTGGGGCGGAAGAAAGCTCATTGAAGAATACGGCGTAAAAACCGAAAAAAGCAATGCCGCAGAGGGCTGGATGCTCTCTTGCTTCCCCGACGGTCCGAGCAGCGTTGCCGACGGTGAATATGCGGGAAAGCTTTTACCCGAGGTGCTTGAGCTTAACCCCGACTGGTGCGGAACAAATGCCGCAAGGTTTAAGGAATTTCCCATTCTCATTAAATTTATTGATGCAATGGATAATCTTTCCGTTCAGGTACACCCCACAAAGGAATACTGCGAAAAAACGGGGAAGGGCAGAAGTAAGACCGAGTGCTGGTATATAATTGACTGCGAAGAGGATGCCCGTCTGCTTCTCGGCTTTAAGGATAAGATTACACCGGAGCAGTTCAAAAAGTCCATTGAGGACGGCAATCTTACGGATTATGTTGATTCCGTAAAGGTTAAGCCCGGCGATTTCTTCTTTATCGATTCCGGTACACTCCATGCTATCTGCAAGGGCGTTCTTCTTGCCGAGGTTCAGGAAAGCAGCAACACAACATACAGAATTTTTGATTATAACCGTCTCGGTAAGGACGGCAAGCCCAGAGAGCTTCATGTTGCCGATGCTCTCGGAGTGACAAAGCTTGAAAAATATTCTCAGCCCGATTTCGGCGGCAGTGAAGACGGAGACAAAAAGCTTCTTTGCGACTGTGACCTTTTTACCGTTAATCATATCAGCGTTGACGGTGAGCTTAAAGATTTTGCCGATGAAACATCCTTTGTTTCACTGCTTGTAATGAGCGGAAACGGTGAGCTTGAAGCCTGCGGCGAAAAAATCAGGCTTACAAAGGGCGACAGCATATTCATTCCTGCCGGAAGCGGTGATTACACCGTCAGCGGCAAAACAGAAATACTTGAAACGAGAATCTGATAAATGACAGCAGCAAGCATACAAAAATTAACCGTTGAGTTCGGCGGAAATATGCTTTTTCACGATGTTTCCTTTGACATAAACGAAGGGGACTTTGTCGGGCTTATCGGTGCCAACGGTACGGGAAAAACAACTCTCTTCAAGATAATCAGAGGGGAGCTTGAGCCCGCCGAGGGCGGAGTTTTCATTTCAAAGAAAATAAAGCTCGGCTATCTTGAGCAGCACGCCTGTCAGGGCTCTGTCAGATCTGTTTACGAAGAAGCTCTCACCGCATTTGATTATCTTATCGAAGAGGAAAGAGAAATTAACCGTGTTACGGCTCTTCTTGAATCAGACCCGGATAACCGTGACGAGCTTATTGAAAAGCTCAATGTTATGCAGGAGCATTTCAATCTTAATGACGGCCTTACCTTCAGAAGCAGAACGGCTTCCGCTCTGAAAGGCCTCGGCTTTTCGGAGAAGGATTTTTCACTTTCCTGCCTGAAGCTCAGCGGCGGTCAGCGCTCAAAGCTGAGTATGTGCAAGCTCCTTCTCAGCAATTCAAATCTTCTTTTGCTTGATGAGCCCACAAACCACCTTGATATTTCGGGTACGGAATGGCTTGAAGCTTTTCTTCAGAATTACAAGGGAACTGTTCTTGTAATTTCCCATGACCGTTATTTCCTTGACAAAATCTGCAATAAGACCGTTGAAATAGCAAATAAAACCGCATATTATTCAAAAGGCAATTATTCTGATTATCATAAAATCAAGCAGGAACGCCTTGAGGTTGAAAGACATCATTACGAAAATCAGCTTGAAGAAATAAAAAAGCTTGAAGAATTTGTTCAGCGTGCTCAGCAGGCCAGTGCCACCAACCATGTTCTCAAACGAATGGGGCAGGAGAGAGCGGAATGGCTTGAAAAGAAAAAAGCCGAGCTTATTGTTCCCGAGCAGGATCCCGGAAAAATGAGGATTTCTTTTACACCGGAATGTGAAACCGGAAATGATGTTCTCAATGTACTTGGCCTCAGCAAGGCTTTCGGAGAAAAGAAACTGTTTTCCGGCGGCGATATGCAGGTCTTCAAAAAGGACAGAGCTTTTATCCTCGGCTGCAACGGCTGCGGAAAAACAACTCTTCTGCGTATTCTTACCCGTCAGCAGTATGCGGATGAGGGTTCATTTCATTTCGGCGCGGGAGTGAAAATCGGATATTTCGACCAAAGCCTTGAAAGCCTCAGAGGCGGCAAAGCCGTCATTGATGAAATATGGGATGAACACAGAACCTTTAAGGAAACCACGGTGAGAAATTATCTTGCTCTTTTCCTGTTTAAGGGTGACGATGTTTATAAAAATGTCGATTCTCTCAGCGGCGGCGAAAAAGCGAAGCTGTGTCTGCTTAAGCTTATGCTTTCCGGTGCAAATGTGCTTCTGCTCGACGAGCCCACCAATCACCTTGACATAACATCAAGGGAAATACTTGAAAACGCTCTTGCAGATTTTGGGGGAACGATTATTGCCGTTTCCCATGACAGATATTTTATAAATAAGCTTTCCACGAAAATATACAGAATGAAAACCGACGGCTTTGAAAAATTCGACGGCAACTATGACGACTATTGCCGTATCGTTCTCAATGAACCCGTTCAGAAAGAAAAGCCGAAAGTTCAGAGCGTAAACAGCTATAAGCTGCGCAAAGAGAGGGAGAGCGAAATCAACCGTCTGAGAGGCAAAATACGCCGCGGAGAAGAAGAAATCGACCGCCTTGACGGTAAAATCAATGAGCTGAGCGAGGCACTTTCAACTCCCGAGGTGTCCGCCGATTATGAAAAAGTTATTGCCTATACTGCCAAAATAGATGAGCTTACCGCTTCACAGCTTGAACTGATGAATAACTGGGAAGAATGGAATGCCCGTCTTGAAGAACTGGAGAGTGAATGAAATGACCCACGAACAGATGTTCGGTTTTGCAAAGTGGATTGATTGCCCGGAAGAGGCTGAAGCACCTGTTTTCAGAAAAAGCTTCACCGCTTCGGCCGGGGAAAAGTCGGAAATTATTATCTGTGGTCTCGGCTGGGTTGAGGTTAAAATCAACGGCAGAAGAGTCAGCGATGATTTGCTTGTGCCGAACGCTTCAAATTATTCATACAGAGATGCATCAAAGTGGAACTATCCGCTTTACGATGATTTTTCATTCAGAACTTACGTGCTGAAATATGATATTTCCGGTTATCTGATTGACGGCGAAAATATCCTTACGGTCATGCTCGGCGGCGGCTATTATCACCAGACTCTCTATAAAGCAGAGGGAAATGTGAATTACGGTACGCCCAAGCTTTGCTTCCGTATATGCAAAGAAAGCGGAGATGTTGTTTCCGATTCCTCCGTTCTCTGTCATAAAGGCTATTTCAGACGCTGTAATCTCTATTACGGAGAATTTCAGGATTATTCCGTATATCCCGAAAATTATGAAAAGCCGGAATTTGATTGCAAGGGCTTCTGCTCTTCCCGTGAAATTGAAGCCCCCGACACCGATTTTTATTTTCAGTTTGCACCTGCCGATAAGATTATCGAAACCATAGATGATATTCATTTTATCGGAGAAAAGGAAGGAAAAAAATATTACGACATCGGCATAAACACCGTTGGCAGAGCCGTTCTTAAGTGTAAAACAAAGGGCGCAAAAATAGCGGTTTCGTACGCCGAGGAAATAGGCGGAGGCTATCATAACGGTATCCATTTTAACAGCGAAGGCCGATACAGGGATGAATTTATAACCGACGGTACCGACAGAGAATATCATTCACTTTTCAGCTGGCAGGGCTTCCGTTATCTCTGCGTTGAGGGTGAAGCCGAGGTTGTCCGTGTTGAAGTTATTCATTCCGATTGCCCCGTTACCTCTTCATTTATAAGCGATAATAAAGTTCTCAACTGGCTTTATGAAACATATATCCATACTCAGCTTTGCAATATGCACAGCGGTGTTCCCTCCGATTGCCCGCACAGAGAAAGGCTCGGCTATACGGGAGATGGTCAGCTTTGCTGTGAGTCGGGTATGCTTATGTTTGATTCAAAGGATTTTTACCGTAAATGGCTTTATGACATTTCGGATTGTCAATGTAAAAAATCGGGTCATATTCAGCATACCGCTCCCCCCATGGGCGGCGGCGGCGGACCCTGCGGATGGGGCGGCGCCGTTGTTGAGGTGCCTTACGCTTATTATAAAGCTTACGGCGACAAAGAACTGCTCAATGAATTTTTCCCGAAGATGCTTCGCTTCTTCGATTATCTTGAAAGCAGAAGCCTGAACGGCCTTGTCTGCAGCGAGGAGCCGGGCGGCTGGTGCCTCGGTGACTGGCTTCCTCCGGAGCCTATAAAAATCCCGGAAACCTATGTCAACACCTGCCTGTATATCGGCTTTATGAAAAAGGTTATTGAAATCGGTAAAATCCTCGGCAGGGAAAAGGAAACGGAATGTTTAGCCGAAAGAATCGAATGCTCGTCAAAAGCTGTTGACGCGGCTTATTACAGCTTTCAGCAGGCTGCATATTGCGGTGACATCAACGGTGCTTCCTGCCTTGCTCTTGCAGCGGGTTCCGATAAAGAAAATGTAAGAAAAAAGGTAGTCAGTAAATATAAGGCTCTCGGTATGTTTGACACGGGTATTATTGCAACATACGCCCTTATCGGTTATCTTTTTGATAAAGGTGAAAACCAGCTTGCTTTTGAACTGCTTTCAAACGAAAAAGAGGTTTCCTTTGCTCACATGATGCGCTCCGGTGCAACAACTCTCTGGGAAAACTGGAACGGTGAGGCTTCGAGAAATCATCCCATGTTCGGTGCCGTAACAAAATATCTTTTCACCGGGATTCTCGGCATTGAGCAGGCCGACGGCTCCTGCGGCTATGAAAAGGTAATTATTTCACCGGCAATCGTTGACGGCCTTGACAGAGCTTCGGGTCATATCACCACGGTCAGAGGAAAGATTTCTGTTTCCTACGAGAAAAAGGACGGTAAAATCCGCTTTGAGGTTTTTGCCGACCCGTCAATTGATGCAGAGTTCAGATTCGGAGAAATCAAAGAAAAATTTGCGGCATCTGCCGTTTTTTATGCGGAGGTATAATATGGTTAGAATTGCACCTTTTGAAGAAAAATACAAAAAGGATGTTCAGCAGGTTTGCCTTAATACCGGACCCAAGGAAGCGTTGACAGACAAGAATACGGCGGACTATATTCTCAACACCTTCTGTAATTATTACTGTGAGTGTGAGACTGAAAACACCTTTGTTCTCGTTGACGAGAACGACAGAGGTCAGGGCTATGTTTTCTGCGCTTCAAATTTCAGAAAGTATATAAAGGATTTCAAGCAGTATCTTCCCATTATCAAAAAAACGGGAAAGGAAAATTACATTGAAGCTCTCGGCGAGGTTTTTGCGACCATGATTTTTTCGGTTGTATATCCCGCCCATATGCACATTGACCTTAACGAAGGCTTCCGCGGCAGCGGAAACGGCTCGGCAATGGTACAGAAGGAGCTTGCTCTTCAGCGTTCAAAGGGCGTAAAAGGTATTATGCTCATAGTCGGAACGGGCAACACGGGAGCACAGAAGTTCTATAAAAAGAACGGTTTTAAGAAGATTGTTTCCATGCGTGACGGTACCGTTATGGCACAGAGACTTAAATGAGGTAAATATGAAGTACGGAATTATCGGAACCGGATGGATAGCGGAATCCTTTATTGCCGGTGCAAGACTGCTTTGCAATGCCGAAATAGCGGCTGTATATTCCCGCACCCGTGAAAAGGGTGAGGATTTTGCAAAAAGGAACAATATCCCTGCCGTTTTCACTTCTCTTGATGAGTTTTCAGAAGGAAACTTTGAAGCGGTTTATATTGCAAGCCCCAACGCTCTTCATTATTCACAGTCAATGAGAATGATAAAAGCGGGTAAAAACGTAATCTGTGAAAAGCCCGTTACGGTTTTGCCGGAGGAGTTTGAGGCCTGCCTTGCTCAGGCAGAAAAAAACGGGGTAGTGTATATTGAAGCCATAATGTATATGCATACTCCGAACCGTGAAAAGCTTAAAGCCGCCGTTGAAAAAATCGGCAATATCAACAGCGTACATTTTGATTTTTCTCAGCTTTCCTCAAAATACCCCGCATATCTGAGAGGGGAAACACCCAATATTTTCAACCCCGCCCTTGCAACGGGCTGCCTTATGGACCTGGGTGTTTACTGCGTATATCCCGCCGTCGATATTTTCGGTGAGCCGAAGAAGCTTACTGCCGATTCCGTGTTTATGAGAACGGGTGCGGATTCAAGCGGAGCCGCTTTACTCAATTACGGGGATAAGCTTGTAACTTTAACTTATTCAAAGACGGGGCAGGATTATTCGGGCTCCTGTATTTACGGTGATAAAGGCACAATAGAGATTGAATCAATATCAAAGCTCGTGAATATTACCCTCACCGATAATGACGGCAAAAAAAGCATTGTCTGCCCCGATATGCCCAAGGAAGAAATCATGGGGTATGAAGCACTTGAATTTGAAAGCTTTGTCAGAGGAGAAAACAGAGATAAATACGCTCTCTGTTCAAAGCGCTCTCTTCAGGTTTCATGCCTTATGAAACAGATAAGAGATATATCAGAAATCAAATTTACGGAGGTTCCTCAATGACAGAGTATTACGCCTCACACCCTCAGTATATTTTTCTTGTTGCCGCTCTTGCAATACTTACGCTCTTTGTCTGCATTAAAGCGGGCAAGGCAAGCGCAAGGCACAGCAGAGCAAATAACGAAATAATAAAGAAGCTTAAGGAAGAAAACTCTCTGCGCAATGAGTTTTCCGTTCTTACGGAAAGCCTTATTGAAAGCTCGGAGCCGGAAAAGCTTTTTAAGGGCCTCGGCCTTTGTCTTCAGAAGCAGGTGGGGGACAGCAGCGATATGAACGCCGCTTTTGATGCACTGACAAAGGGTGAAAAATACATTTATTCCCTTTATTGCCTGACTGAGGATTCATCGGAAAAGCTCAGCGGGTTTTTCCGTATGAATTCAAGCCCCGTAACCGATTTTGCAAAGGAAGCGGTCAATGAATTCTTCCCTGCCGAATTTGCCGGCTTGTTCAATTCCGAGTTTGATGTTTTTGACGATAACAATGAAGAGGCTTCGTTTATTCCCGAGCAGATTGAACTGACCGACAAAAAAGCGGCACCGTTTTTTGAAGACGGTACCGCGGAAAATATATGCGGAAAATTCATAAAAGAGAATGTTTCCGAATTTGTCAGATAATCGCTTTGTAAATTTCACCTTTTTTAATGCCGCTCTCTTTTGAAGCCAGCTTTGCGGCATTGGTTTTGCTTTCACCGCTCTCGACAAGCTCGAGAGCGTATTTTATTGCCTGTTCAAGACTCATTTCGTCTTTTATCGGCTCGGCACCCTTGATAATCAGTACGATTTCGCCTTTCAGTTCTTCCTTTGAGTATTTTTCGGCGGCGTCAACAAGGTCGCATCTGATAACTTCCTCGTGAATTTTTGTCAGTTCCCTGACAATGGCAATTTCTCTTGAACCGAAAACCGAGGCAAGGTCACGGAGCGTTGAGCTTATTTTGTGAGGTGCTTCGTAGAAAATAACGGTTCTTTCTTCGTTTTTCAGTGACTCGAAAAGCTGCTTTCTCGGCTGTTTTTCAACCGGGGGAAAGCCTTCGAAAGTAAATCTTTTTGACGGCATACCCGAAACGGCAAGGGCAGTGGCAAAGGCGCAGGGGCCGGGAACCGCTTCAACCTTTATTCCGGCGTCACGGCACATTCTCACAAGGTCTTCACCGGGGTCGGAAATTGCGGGCATACCGGCATCGGTAACTATGGCGCAGTTCTCACCGCTCAGTATTCTGTCAATTATCTGCGGGCCTCTTTCAAATTTGTTGTGCTCAAAATAGCTTATCATGGGCTTCTTTATATCAAATCTGTTGAGAAGCTTCAGGGTCACTCTTGTGTCTTCGGCGGCAATGAAATCACAGCCCGAAAGCACTTCAAGCCCTCTCGGGGAAAGGTCACCGAGATTGCCTATGGGTGTTCCCACTACATATAAAATTCCGCTCAACTGTTTTCACCTCTGTTTTCGGGCAGGTAATCGCCGTATATTCTGTTCATTTCCGGGGAATATTTTCCGTCGGAGCCGTAAATATAAAGCTCCGGCTCAACCTTAAGGCCGCTTTTGCCGCCTCTTTTTCCTTCAATGAGCACAAGCCAGGGCGCTTTGCCGGGCTCCTTTGCAACAAATCTGAGTCTTTTCGGCTCAATGGAATTGTTTTTCATCTGCATCATAAGCTCACAGAGCCTTTCCGGGCGCAGGCACATACAAAGTCTGCCGCCGAAATTAAGGAGCTTTGAGGCCGCAAAACAAATATCAGAAAAAGAACACATCGTTCCGTGTCTTGCAATTTTATCCGCACCGCTGCTGCTGATTATTCCAGCACCCTCGGCGGTATAAGGCGGATTCATCGTAACGAGATTGTAGGCACCGAAGGGGAGCTTTCCTTTGATTTCACGAAGGTCGGTGCAGACGGCTTCAACCCTTTGTGTAAGCCCGTTATATTCGATTCCCGCATTTATCTGTTCAATCCCTTGGGGCTGAATTTCGACGGCGGTGATTTTGCCGCCGTTCTTTTTACACCAGATAAACGGGATGATTCCGCAGCCGGAGCCGAGGTCACAGCAAACAGCTTTGGGGGAGGGAGAGGAAAAATCCGCAAGCAGAACGGCATCCGTTCCGAAGGTGTGCTCGTCGGAAACAAAAAGAGAAATACCGCCTCCGATATATTCTTTTCTGAATTCTTTCATTTCCGCCCTCCTTTTTTCGGTATCGGTGTTGATTTTTTTATAATAATAGTATAAAATAATACGGTATATTCAGAAAATCAGATTTTTCAGCTCCGTTACATCGGAA
Organism: Acutalibacteraceae bacterium; assembly: GCA_045642725.1. Lineage (GTDB taxonomy): Bacteria > Bacillota > Clostridia > Oscillospirales > Acutalibacteraceae > CAG-177. The sequence continues at coordinate 35,448 of JAZUJJ010000080.1, read as the reverse complement.
ACGATTGTTTCGGCACCTGCATTTGTAAGCTCTTCAATGCTTCCGTAGCCGTAAGCTGCGCCGCAGGAATGAACACCCGCTTCTTTTGCACCCTCAATGTCAAACTTGCGGTCGCCCACCATAAGAATGCGGTCTTTGTCAATGCCGAAATGTGCAGCGGCATCGTCAATCATTTCCCTTTTGGTTTTGGTCATTCCGTCAGCCTCGGGGCAGGAAACCATATCAATCAGATTTTCGGCTTTCAGATTTTTCAGAATTGCGTTTATGAATTTTGCGGGCTTTGACGAGCAGATCGCAACCGGGATTTCCGCTTTGTTGAGTTCTTCTAAAAGTTCGATAATTCCGGGGTAAACATCAAGGTCATACATTGCGCCGAGCGCATAGCATTCTCTGTATTTTTCAACGGCAAATGCGGCTTCGCTTCGGGTGAGATTCAGCATTTTCATAAACGAATCAAAAACCGGAGGTCCGATGAAATATCTTTTTTCGCTGTCGCTCAGCCTTTCTTTGCCGAGAGCATCGGCGGCATAATCAACACTGCGGTAAATACCTTTTCCCGTGTCGGCAAAGGTTCCGTCAAAGTCAAAAAACACCGCGTCAAATCTGCATTTCATTTTTATCAACCTTCTTCCGGTTGAGTATATCATAATGTTAAACCAAATTCAAGTTTATTGAGGTGTCAGTATGAGTTATTCTTTTTCAGACGGTATTTCTTCTCTTAAGCCGTCAGCCATAAGAGAAATCCTTAAAAATTCAGGAAACTCAATTCCTTTTTCTGCCGGTAATCCCGCACCGGATGCATTTCCCGTTGATGATGTCAGAGCCATTACGGAAGAAATACTCCGTGAGGAGCCCGTTCTCGCTCTGCAGTACGGTGTTACCGAGGGCTATGCTCCGCTTCTTGATGAGCTTAAAAACCTTGCAAAGGAAAGATACGGTGTCGGAAGCGAAAATGATGCCGTAATCGTTGCCAGCGGTGCTCAGCAGGTAATGAGCCTTGTTTCACATTGTTTTGTTAATAAAGGTGATACGGTTATCTGTGAGGAACCCTCATTTATCGGAGCTCTCAACTGCTTCCGTGCCTTCGGCTCAAAGCTTGTCGGTGTTCCCGTTGAAAAAGACGGAATGGACCTTAATGTGCTTGAAGAAAAGCTGAAAACCGAAAAAAATGTAAAATTCATTTATACTATTCCGAATTTTCAGAACCCCGCAGGTACTACAATGTCCTTTGAAAAGAGAAAGGCAATGTATGCCCTTGCCGAGAAATACAATGTTCTAATTCTCGAAGACAATCCCTACGGTGATCTGAGAGTTTCGGGCGAGCCCGTTCCCGCAATAAAGAGCCTTGACAAAAAGGGATTTGTTATTTATTCGGGTTCATTCTCAAAGATTATTGCTCCCGGCATCCGTCTCGGTTTTGTTGTTGCCGACAGAGAAATAACCGCAAAGCTTACCGTTGCAAAACAGACCCAGGATGTTCATACGGTCATGCTTTCACAGCTCATAGTTTACAAGTGGCTCAAAGAGGGCAGGCTTGAAGCTCATGTCGAAAAGATCAAAGCTATCTACAAAAGAAAGCTTGAGCTTATGTGTGACAATCTTGAAAAATATCTCGGTGAATATCTTACCTTCAACAGACCCGAGGGCGGCCTTTTCGTCTGGGCAAAGCTCAGGGAAGGTATTGACATGATGACATTTGTAAAGAATGCTTCCGCGGCTGGTGTTTCCGTTGTTCCGGGTACAGCCTTCCTTACAGACCCCGAAAAAGGTACGGATTATGTCCGTTTCAATTTCTCCACTCCCACCGATGATGATATAATCAAAGGTATCAAGATACTCGCATCTGTTGCGAAAGAAATGAGGTAAATATGGAAAACAACGAAAAGAAACCCATAGTGCTCAGCTGTATTCAGCCCACTTCAATTCCCACACTCGGAAATTATCTGGGAGCTCTTAAGAACTGGAAAATGATGAGCAATGATTATGATTGTATTTATGCCGTTGCAGACCTTCACGCTCTTACGATTCATCCCGACCCGGCAATGCTTCGTCAGCAGTCACTTGAAATGTTTGCAATTCTTCTCTCCGTCGGCCTTGACCCCGAAGAAAGTATAATTTTTGTTCAGAGCCATGTTCCCGCTCATGCAGAGCTTGCCTGGATCCTTAACTGCTATACACAGTTCGGTGAGGCTTCAAGAATGACTCAGTTCAAAGAAAAATCGGCAAAGCACGCCGATAATGTCAATGTCGGTCTTTTCTCATATCCCGTGCTTATGGCGGCGGATATTCTGCTCTATCAGGCAAACTTTGTTCCCGTCGGTGCCGACCAGAAACAGCATCTTGAAATTGCAAGGGATATTGCCGACCGCTTCAATAACCTCAGAGGAAACACATTTACTCTGCCCGAGCCGTATATCGGCAAAGTCGGTGCAAAGGTAATGAGCCTTCAGGACCCGACACAGAAGATGTCAAAAAGCGACCCCAACCCCAAGGCATCCGTTTCTCTGCTTGACAAGCCCGAGGTCATCCTCAAGAAATTCAAGTCTGCGGTTACGGACAGCGAAGCTTGTGTACGCTATGCCGACGGCAAGGACGGAATTAATAACCTTATGGCAATCTATTCCTGCTGTACGGGTCTTGACTATGCCGCAATCGAAAAGGAATTTGAGGGCAAAGGCTACGGTGACTTCAAAGTAAAGGTTGCAGAGGCAGTTATTGAAGAGCTTCGTCCCGTTCAGGATAATTATAACAGACTCATGCAGGATAAAGCCTATCTTATGCAGACGGCAGCCGCAGGAGCCGAAAAAGCTTCACGCCTTGCAAACAGAACTCTTTATAAGGCAAAGAAGAAGGTCGGACTTCTTCTTGATAAATAATCGGGATATTGTATATTTTCTACATATCACCAACTTGAAATGTTTATTATGTGCATAATATCAACTAAATTGCATAAAAATGCAATTATTGCTTGATTTTTATGAATATGTGATGTATAATCATCGCGTAAAAAACAAACGGAAGGATGTTAATTATGAAAGAGATTAAAAAAGTTGTACTTGCTTATTCCGGCGGACTTGATACTTCAATTATCATTCCCTGGCTCAAAGAAAATTATAATAACTGTGAAATCGTTGCTGTTTCCGGCGACGTAGGTCAGGGCACGGAGCTTGACGGACTTGAAGAAAAAGCAATCAAGACCGGCGCTTCAAAGCTTATCGTTATGGACCTTCAGGACGAGTTCGTAAACAATTACATTTTCCCCACCCTCAAAGCAGGTGCCGTTTATGAAAAGGATTACCTTCTCGGTACCGCTTTTGCCCGCCCCATTATCGGCCGTGAGCTTGCAAAGATAGCTCTTGCCGAGGGCGCAGATGCCATTTGCCACGGCTGCACCGGTAAAGGTAATGACCAGGTAAGATTTGAGCTTGCAATCAAGAGCGTTGCCCCCGAAATGGAAATCATCGCTCCCTGGAGAATCTGGAACATCAAATCCCGTGACGAAGAAATCGACTATGCAGAGGCTCACAATGTTCCTCTTAAGATCAACCGTGAAACAAATTATTCCAAGGATAAGAACCTCTGGCATCTCAGCCACGAAGGTCTTGACCTTGAAAATCCCGCAAATGAGCCTCAGTATTCAAAGCCCGGTTTCCTTGAAATGGGTGTTTGCCCCGAACTTGCTCCCGACGAGGATACTTATGTTACCATTCATTTTGAAAAGGGTGTTCCCACAGCCGTTAACGGCAAAGAAATGGACGGCGTATCACTCATCAAGTACCTCAATGAGGTCGGCGGCAAGAACGGTATCGGCCTTGATGATATAGTTGAAAACCGTCTTGTAGGTATGAAATCAAGAGGCGTTTATGAAAATCCCGCCGGTGCAATCCTTTACAGAGCACATGAGGTTCTCGAAACCATCACTCTTGACAGAGATACAATGCACTATAAGGAAATCGTTGCTCATCAGTTTGCAGAGCTTGTTTACTTCGGCAAGTGGTACACACCTCTTCGTGAAGCTCTCTCTGCTTTTGTTGACAGCACTCAGCAGACCGTTACCGGTGATGTTAAGCTTAAGCTTTACAAGGGCAACATCATCAATGCCGGTGTAACCTCTCCCTACACCCTTTACAGTGAAGACTTTGCAACCTTTGATGCAGACGAAGTTTACAATCAGAAGGATTCCGCAGGCTTCATCAATCTCTTCGGTCTTCCCATTAAGGTAAGAGCTCTTCTTGAAAACGAGCGCAAGAACAACAAATAATCAAACATTCAACAGCCGTCTGTAATTATTTTGCGGACGGCTTTAGTTCCATATTACGATGTGAGGTATTTTTATGAAACTTTGGGCCGGACGCTTCTCAAAGGAAGCGGACAAAAGAACAAACGATTTCAATTCATCAATTTCCACCGACTCCCGTATGTATGAGCAGGATATAAACGGAAGTATCGCTCATGCCACCATGCTTGCGGCACAGGGTATAATTTCCGCCGAGGACGGTGCTGCAATTACAGCGGAGCTTGCAAAGATAAAAGCGGACATTGCAGAGGGTAAATTGCTTATTGACCCCAACGCCGAGGATATTCACACATTTATCGAGCAGACTCTTACCGAAAGAATCGGTGATGCGGGTAAACGCCTTCACACTGGCAGAAGCAGAAATGACCAGGTTGCCCTTGATGTAAGGCTTTATCTCAGAGATGAATGTGACGCTCTTCTCGTGCTTCTTAAGGAGCTTTCGGATTCCCTTTCAAAGAAGGGTGAGGAATATGCCCACGCAATTATGCCCGGCTATACTCATCTTCAGCGTGCTCAGCCCATAACCTTCAAGGCTCATCTTAGTGCCTATGTTGAAATGCTCAAAAGAGACATCGGCAGGGTAGAGGATGCCAAAAAGAGAATGAATTCCTGCCCCCTCGGCAGCGGTGCACTTGCAGGCACCACTTACCCCATTGACAGAAATATGACCGCATCGCTTCTCGGATTTGATTCTTACACAAAGAGCACTCTTGACGGTGTAGCCGACAGAGATTTCTGCCTTGAGCTTGCCTCCGCTCTTTCGATTATCATGGTTCATCTTTCACGACTGAGTGAGGAAATTATCCTCTGGTGCTCCTGGGAATTCAAATTTGTTGAGCTTGACGACGCTTTCTCAACGGGCTCAAGTATCATGCCTCAGAAAAAAAATCCCGACATTACAGAGCTTGTAAGGGGCAAAAGCGGTAGAGTTTTCGGTGACCTTATGACTCTTCTCACCGTTATGAAGGGTATTCCTCTTGCCTACAATAAGGATATGCAGGAGGATAAGGATGCGATTTTTGATGCCTTTGATACGGTCAAAATCTGCCTCACGACCCTTGTACCCATGATTGACACCATGCGTGTGATAACCGAAAATATGAGAAAGGCTGCGGCGGGCGGATTTATCAACGCCACCGATTGTGCCGACTATCTTGTTTCAAAGGGTCTTCCTTTCAGAGATGCTTATAAGGCTACGGGTGAAATAGTTGCACTTTGCATCAAAAAAGGTGAAACTCTTGAAACCCTTCCTCTTGATGAATACAAGAATATATGCGAGCTTTTCGACGACGGCGTATATGAAGCAATAAACCTTGAAAATTGCGTAAAACGCAGAGGTATGTGATATGAAAATTAAAAAGATAATCGCCCTTTTGCTTGCTGCAGCATTTGCATTTACTCCGCTTTTCTTTGCTCATGCCGAGGAAAAGGAAGAATATACGGCTGATTGTCCTTATATCTATATTCACGGCTTTATGGGTGCAAATGTTTACCGCGACCCGTCAGACCCCGATTCCGACCCTGTATTTCCCCCAACTGGTGATGAAATATTCTCTGCCGTAAAAGGAAGTCTCTGGCCTCTTGTGAAGCTTATTTTCACACATAACTGGAAGGCTTTCGGCGAAAAGGTTATTCCCATTGTTACCGATATGTTCAGCCCGAGCTTCCTCGGCCCCGACGGTGAAGTTACCGATAAATCCGATGTTCGCTGGAGTTACCCGGAGAGAGATGAAATCAAAAAGGATTCTCAGCTCAGCTTTGTTTATGACTGGCGCAAAGACCCGATTGAAACTGCGGCAAAGCTCAACGATTTCATAAATTATGTGCTTGAATGCTCCGGCAGTGAGCAGGTCGTGCTTGAATGCCACAGCTATGGCGGTGTTGTTACAAACACTTACGCAAGGCTTTACGGTACAGATAAGGTTAAAAGCTGGTGCTTCAATTCAACGGCGGTTTTCGGCGAAACCTATACGGGAGAGCTTTTTACCGGCAATCTTAAATTTGACGCCGAGTCGCTGACAGCTTATCTTGACGGTACATTTGAATTCAATAAGAGCGAAAAATTCCTTGATTTTCTTTTCAAGGCTCTTTATAAAACCGGTATAACCGGTGCGGCCTGCAAGCTCGTAAATAAGGGCATTGATAAAATCGGAATGAAAGAGCTTTCAAAGGGAATACTTCCCATGTTCGGCGGCTGGCTCAGTATATGGTCAATGGTTCCCGATGACAAGATTGACGAAAGTATGGATTTCGTTTTCAATCAGGTTTACGGTGATGACCCGACAGACAGAAGCGGCCTTAAGGAAAAGGTAGATAATTACAATACCCTTGTCAGACCTTATAAAATGGAAACGCTTGAAAAAATCAGCGAAACCTCAAACCTCTATGTAATTGCCCGTTACGGCTTCTCCTCAATGTTTATGACACCTTCATGGAGAAACTGCAGTGATAATACCATTGACCTTAAATATGCTTCATTCGGTGCCTCTGGAGCCGATTACGGCAAAACTCTTACCGATGATTATATTGCAAAGGTTGATAATAAATACATATCACCGGATAAGGTCATTGATGCTTCAACCTGTAAATTCCCGGAGCAGACCTGGTTTATCCGTCACGCTTCCCACGCTCTCGGAAGCAGAGATATGGATATAATGATCAAAACCTGGCTTTATACAGACGGTCAGGCAACGGTCGATACCTATAAGCAGTATCCGAGATTTCTCTATTATAACGATGACGGAACCATTGTTCCCGATGTAAAATAACCATAAAACCAAAAAAGCAAGCCCGATTAAGTCGGACTTGCTTTTTACTTATCTCAGAAAAGAGATATTATAAATCTCGGAATCGAAGCGAAGAAATTGAACACATTTACAAAGAAAAGAATTATGTAATCAAAGAATGAAAGATAGATAACAGGCGGCTCCTCTTCGGGGATTATGGGTGTTTCATTGCCTTCATAGTCAACCTGTTTGTATTCTTCTTCACCGCAGGCGGAGCATTTTCTCTTATATACTCCGGGTACTGCTTCCGTGGGCTCGCTTATTGCTTCCCATTCGCCGAAGGAATGTCCCTTTGCGGGAATTACGGTTCTTTCGGATTTGCCGCAGTTTTCACAGTATTTAAGAGAATAACCCGTGTTTGTGCAGGTCGGTTCTTTTGTTCTTGTTCCCGTAAAGCTGTGTTCGCTTACAATAAGTGCATCAATGGGAACATTGGCATAAAGCTTGTTTGTGTTCAGGTCAACCCATTCGTTTTCATAATAAACATAGCTTTGCGCCTCTTTGTCGGCACAGAAGCCGCTGCTTTCATCTTCAAGGGGGACTTTATCCGAATATGTGGCAACGACAAAGAATTTTGAGCCTTTGCTGACCGTAACCTTTTCCGGCAGGTCAACGGTATAGAAACCGTAAACATCAAAATGACTTGTGAAGCTTGAAACAAGTCTGCCGCTGTCCGGTGTGCTTCCGCCGTTGTCAAGATAAATCCTGAATGCAATATCGGTGTTGTCGTAAGCATAAGCGGCTATGCAGGAAATATATCCGTCTTCTCTGACGGTGAAAGCGTTGGCTGCGGTTTTGACAGCCGAAGCTCTGTCGGAGAAATAGGGGAAAGCCGTGTAGGAATAGCGGCTTATGCACTCATCGCTTACGGTAACGGAAACGCCAAGCATTGAGTCGATGGTCGGGTCAGCGTAGGGAAGCCAGAAATAGCCGTTGTCGCCCCATTCAGGACCCCAACTGTTTTTGCACAGCCATGCACCGTGAACATTGAAAAGACCTTTGGATGCGGTGAAATCATCATCCCAGCCCACTATTGTAACAGCATGGTCATTGGAAAATGCAAGCAGATTCTTGACAACAGTACCGTTTGAAAAGGTTTCATAAACATCTCCGTGGAAGCTTGTGATTACCGAGCCGTGGGAAAGAATCCATTTTTTGATGCCGTTTAAGTCGGTATCTTTGAAATTAACAATGTTTCCCGTGCGTACATTGCAGCCCGAGGCAAATCTTTCCTCATCGGTGAAGCCTGCAATGCTTGCTTCGTTTTTCTTGTCGTAAGGATAATCCTGCTCAAAGGCAATGGCACTGTCTGTTTTGAGAGCGGCTTGAATGTCGTAGTAGTTCAGACCGACATAGGTTATGTTGTCATAGTAAAGACCGTCGTTGTCATAGCCTGAGCTTTCATCATCCCAAAGGTTGTTTATTGCCCACCAGTAAAAGTAAGCTTCGGAAAAATCCGTATTTTCGGCTGTACCGTAACCTTTGATGATGTAGTCGCTTTCAAGACAGCTTATGGCGGCGAAGGAAGCACAGGTACCGAAATCTCCCTGGTTCTTTACACTTGTGACATATCCGTAATCAGCCGCATTGTAATTTGACGGGAGTGACTCCGCAGATACGAATATCAGAAATGAAAACAGCATTACGGGAACCATTATTGCCGATATTATTCTTTTCATATTGCTTTATCCTCCTTTTGCTTTTTTATTTGAATCAAAGTGAAGAAAGAGTCTCCATTACATAGTTGCCGAAATCCTCGCAGGTTGCACCGTCTTCTCTGCCGGTGATGGAGATTTTCTTTTCTTCATACATACATATATCAAGGGCTCTTTCAAGCTTGTCTGCCTCTGCCTGTCTGCCGATATGTGAAAGAAGCATAACGGAAGCTCTGAGCATTGAGCAGGGGTCGGCATATTTGCCTCTGCCTTCTTTTATCATTCTGGGTGCGGAGCCGTGAATAGCTTCAAACATGGCGTATTTCTTGCCGATGTTTGCACTGCCTGCGGTGCCTACGCCGCCCATGAATTCGGCAGCCTCATCGGTGATGATGTCACCGTAAAGGTTGGGAAGAACAAAGACCTTGAAATCCGTTCTGCGTTTTTTGTCAATGAGCTTTGCCGTTGTAATGTCGATATACCATTCGTCGGTGGTGATTTCCGGGTAATCCTTGCCGATGTTTTTGCAAAGGTTAAGGAATTTACCGTCGGTTGTTTTTATGATATTTGCCTTCTGAATGATTGAAACTCTGTTCTTGCCGTTCTTGCGTGCGTATTCATAAGCAAGCTTTGCTATTCTTTCCGAGCCCTCTGTGGTGGTAACAACAAAGTCCATGGCAAGGTCGTCTGTGATGTTGACGCCCTTTGAGCCGACGGCGTAAGCACCTTCGGTGTTTTCACGGAAGAAGCACCAGTCAATGCCTTCCTCGGGAACCTTGACGGGGCGTACGTTTGCAAAAAGGTCAAGTGCTTTTCTCATGGCAACATTTGCACTCTCAATGTTGGGCCAGGGGTCGCCGGCTTGAGGAGTGGTTGTGGGGCCTTTGAGAATAACGGGGCATTTTTTCAGCTCTTCCATTACATCGTCGGGGATTGCCTTGTTGGCGGCGACACGGTTTTCAATGGTAAGGCCGTCAATGGTCTTGAATTCTATTTTGCCGTTGTCAACATCTTCTTTGAGCAGGAAAGCGAGAACTCTTGCAGCTTCGTTTGTGATGATGGGGCCGATGCCGTCACCGCCGCAAACGCCTATTGTGAGCTTGTCGAGCTTTTCGTAATCAATGAAGTCGCCCTGCTGTTTGATTTTTTCGCTTCTTTCGTTCTGCTCTTTTACAAGCTGTTCAAATTTTGCAACAGCCTCTTTTAACTGTAATTCGGTCATTTGTGTTTCCTCCGCCTTATTTATCAGAATTGTTCTTTGTGTAGTTGAGAAGACCGCCGGCAAGAATCATTGCCGTCTGTCTTGCGGAATAATCATAGACAAGCTCATAGCTTTCGCCCATGGTGATGTTTCTGAGGGTGACTTTTTCGCCTTTTGTGATTTTTTCACGGATGCCGTCGAGAGCAAGCATATCGTCTGTGCTGATTCTGTCATAATCCGAGGGATTTGCAAAGGTGAACGGCATAATTCCGGCATTTATGAGGTTGGCACAGTGAATTCTTGCAAAGGATTTTGCAACAACGGCTTTTATGCCGAGATAAAGCGGAACGAGAGCGGCGTGCTCACGGGAGGAGCCCTGACCGTAGTTTGCACCGCCGATGATTATGCCCTTGCCTGCCTTCTTGCATCTTGCGGCAAAGTTTTCGTCACACTGTCTGAAGCAGAAGTTTGAAAGATAGGGGATATTTGAACGGTAGGGGAGAATCTTTGCACCGGCGGGCATGATGTGGTCGGTGGTGATATTGTCGCCTACCTTGAGAATTGCGGGGGCCTCAATGCTGAAGGGCAGCTCTGTGCTTGACGGGAAGGGCTTGATGTTGGGACCGTATTTGATTTCAACGCCGTCTGCCTCTTCTGCGCTTGCGGGAGCTACAATCAGATTATCATTGATAATGAATTTTTCGGGCATATTGAATTCGGGCATTTCGCCGAGAGTTCTCGGGTCGGTGAGAACACCGGTGAGAGCAGATGCCGCGGCAACCTCGGGGCTGACAAGGTAAATACCTGCGTCGGCAGTGCCGGAGCGGCCCTCAAAGTTTCTGTTAAAGGTTCTCAGTGAGATACCTGCGGAGTTAGGTGACTGACCCATGCCGATGCAGGGGCCGCAGGCACATTCAAGCAGTCTTGCTCCTGCAGAGAGAATATCCGAAAGAGCACCGTTGAGGGAAAGCATATTGAGTACCTGCATTGAACCCGGAGAAATGGTAAGGCTTACATTGGGGGCAATCTTTTTGCCTTTGAGAATGCTTGCGACCTTAAGCATATCAAGCAGGGATGAATTTGTGCAGGAACCGATGCAGACCTGGTTTATTTCAATCTTTCCGATTTCTTCAACTGTCTTTACATTGTCGGGCATGTGAGGCATTGCCGCCATGGGAACAAGCTCGGAAAGGTCGATGTCGATGATTTCGTCATAAACGGCATCTTCGTCGCTTTTAAGCTCTGTCCAGTCGTCTTCTCTGCCCTGCGCCTTAAGGAAGGCCTTGGTTATTTCATCAGAGGGGAAAACCGAGGTGGTGGCACCGAGCTCGGCGCCCATATTTGTTATTGTTGCTCTTTCGGGAACGGAAAGAGTTTTTACTCCTTCTCCGCCGTACTCAATGATTTTTCCTACGCCGCCCTTAACACTCATTATGCTGAGCACTTTAAGAATTATATCCTTGGCGCTGACCCAGGGTGAGAGCTTGCCGCTCAGACGGACAAGGGTCATTTTGGGCATGGTGGTGTAATATGTGCCGCCGCCCATGGCTACGGCAACATCAAGTCCGCCCGCACCGATGGCGAGCATACCGATACCGCCGCCTGTGGGAGTATGGGAGTCGGAGCCGATAAGGGTCTTACCGGGCTTGCCGAATCTTTCAAGATGAAGCTGATGGCAGATTCCGTTGCCGGGCTTTGAGAAAAGCAGACCTCTCTTTTTGGCAACAGACTGAATGAATCTGTGGTCATCGGCATTCTCAAAACCTGTCTGTAAAGTATTATGGTCGATGTAGGCAACGGAAAGCTCCGTGCGAACTCTTTCAACACCCATTGCTTCAAACTCAAGATATGCCATTGTTCCGGTAGCATCCTGAGTAAGGGTCTGGTCGATTCTGATACCGATTTCGGTACCGGGTATCATTTCACCCTCAAGCAGATGTGCTTTAATTAATTTTTGTCCGATTGTGTATCCCATAGTAACCTCCCGGTGGTATAAAAATATTCATTTTATTATATAATCATCCGTTACGATTGTCAACCGAAATGTTTCTCAGCATATTCTGCTGTTATACAGTTTTTCGTAAAATCCGTGCTTTTTCATAAGCTCGGTGTGGCTGCCCTGCTCAATGATTTTTCCGTCATTCATTACAAGTATCACATCAGAATTTCTTACGGTGGAAAGACGGTGAGCGACAATAAAGCTTGTTTTGCCCTCGGTGATTTTTGCAAAGGCTTTTCTTATCTTAATTTCCGTTCTTGTGTCAATGGAGGATGTGGCTTCGTCAAGAATGAGCACGGGCGGCTTGATGAGCATTACCCTTGCAATGCAGAGAAGCTGCTTCTGCCCCTGTGAAAGCAGGGTGGAGGAATCGGAAATCACTGTGTTATAGCCGTCAGGCAGACGCTTTATGAATGAATGTGCATGAGCGGCTTTTGCGGCCTCAATGACCCGCTCATCGCTTGCACCCGGGTCTGCAAGACGGATGTTTTCAAACACCGTGCCTGTTTTTATCCATGTTTCCTGAAGCACCATGCCGTAATTACTTCTCAGCGAGTGCCTTGTAATGTCACGGATGTCCGTATTTTCAACGGTTATGCGCCCGCTGTCGGTGTCATAAAAGCGCATAAGCAGATTTATCACCGTGGTTTTACCGCAGCCCGTGGGGCCGACAATGGCAATCCTGCTGCCCTCATGAACATCAAGATTGAGGTCTTTGATGAGCTCCCTGCTTTTGTCGTAGGAAAAAGCGACGTTTTCAAGGCGGATATTGCCCTTTGCGTTGTTGAGCACAAGAGCGTTTTCTTTTTCGGGTGTTTCCGGCTCGGCTTCAATGAGTTCAAAAAGCCTTTCCGCACAGGCAGCGGCATTCTGCAGCTCCGCAATTACACCGGAAATTTCGTTGAAGGGCTTTGCGTATTGCCCTGCATAGCTGAGGAAGCAGGAAAGACCGCCGATAGTGATGCTTCCGCCAACGGCGCAAAGTGCTCCGGCAAGTGCAACACAGGCGTAAATGATGTTGTTGACAAATCTTGTGGAGGGGTTTGTCAGCGATGAATAAAAAATGGCTTTCAGCGAATATTTTGCAAATTCTTCGTTTATTTCTTCAAAATCTCCGCTTACCCTTTCTTCGGCGGCGTATGCGGAAATCACCTTTCTGTTTGTAACGGTTTCATCCATTTGTGCCGTCTGCTTTCCTCTTGCTTCGGATTGCTTCATGAACATTGAGTGGGTATGACCTGCAACATATTTTGCAACGAGCAGAGAAAGGGGAGTCAGAAGAACGACAACCGGGGTGATTTTCGGGCTGATTTTCAGCATGAATACAAGAGTGCCGAGAATTGTGAGAATGCCAGTAAAAAGCTGGGTAAAGCCCATAAGCAGGCCGTCGGCAAGCTGGTCGGCATCGGAAATAATGCGGCTCACCGTGTCACCCGTCGGGTGGGAATCAATGTAAGAAATCGGCAGAACACTGATTTTTGCGACCGCTTTGTTTCTTATATCCTTAACAACATTAAAGCTCATTTTGTTGTTGAGCGTATTGATAATCCACTGTATGGCGGCGGAAAGCACCGCAAGTACGGCAATTCCGAAAAGATTTGTTTTCAGCTTTTCAAAATCCACATTGCCTTTTCCGGTTATTGAGTCAATGGCATTGCCTGCGAGCACGGGAATGTAAAGCGAGGCACCGACGCAGAAAACGGAAAGTATCAGAGAAATAATAAGCGTTGATTTATATTTGCCTATGCAGGCAACGACTTTTTTTAGAGTTGAGGTTTTGATTTTTTTCATACCGCCGCCTCCTCTTCATCAAACTGAGTGAGGTGGATTTCACGGTAAACCTCGTTGGAGGCAAGCAGCTGTGAATGTGTGCCGACTGTTGCTTTGCCGTCATCAAGAACTATTATTTTGTCACAGTTCATTATGGAGCCCGTGCGCTGAGAGATAATAAAAATCAGACTGTCCGTGTTTTCAAAAACAGCGCGGCGCATGGCGGCATCGGTGGCAAAATCAAGAGCGCTTGAAACATCGTCAAGAATAAGAATACCGGCGTTTTTTACAAGTGCTCTTGCAAGGGAAATCCTCTGACGCTGACCGCCGGAAAAATTACGGCCGTTTTCTTCTGTTTCGGCATCAAGACCTCCGTCTTTTTTCAGAACGAAATCCTCTGCCTGAGCCGTTCTGAGTGCTTTAAGCAGTTTTTCATCGTCAGCGTCGGGGTCACCGTAAAGCAAATTGCTTCTTACGGTGCCCTTGAAAATAACGGGCTTTTGTTCGGCAAAGGCAATGGTGCCTCTCAGTTCTTTTTTGTCGGCGGCAAGTATGTTTTTGCCGTTTATGAAAATGTTGCCGTCGGTAACGGGATAAAACCCCGCAATAAGCTGAGCAAGCGTGGTTTTTCCGCTGCCCGTTGAACCGATTATGCCTATTCTTTCACCCTTCCCGGCAGTGAAGCTGATATTTTCAAGTGTATATTCGGGTGAGCCGGGATAGCGGAAGGAAACATTGTCAAATTCAAGATATGCCTTGTCGGAAGTAAGCTTTTCGGGGGTAGGAGGCGTTTCTTCCTCAATGTCGAGAATTTCGCCTATTCTCACTGCGCAGGCCGCGGATTTGGTTATGCTTATAATCAGATTTGCAAGCTTGACAAGCTCAACGAGTATCTGTGACATATAGTTGTAAAGCGCCACAACCGCGCCGCAGGTGATTATTCCGCTGTTGACTCTCAATGCTCCCGTATAAATCAGAGCGGCTATGCCGAGGTTGACAATTACACAGGTCAGCGGGTTGAGCAGAGCGGAAATGCGCCCGGAAAAAAGCTGGGTTTCCGTGAGCAGCCCGTTGTTTTCTTCAAATTCCCGGGCTTGTTCTTTCTCTTTGTTGAATGCCCTCAGAACTCTTGCACCCGTCAGACCTTCTCTTGCGGAAACAAGAATTCCGTCAAGTCTTTTTCTGACCTTTTTCTGCAAAGGCATTGTTATGAGCATGATTCCGAAAATCACAACACTCAGCAGAGGTACGACCACCGCAAAATTGACGGCGGAGCCCGGGTCAACGCGGAATGCCATTATACAGGCTCCGATTACGACAAAGGGAGAGCGCAGGAGCAGCCTGAGCGTAAGATTTACGCCGTTCTGAACGCTGTCCATATCGCCCGTAAGTCTTGTGATAAGTGTTCCCGAGCCGATTTTATCATATTGTGAAAAGCTTAAGCTCTGTATTTTTTTATAGACGGCGGTTTTCAGCCTTTTGACAAAGGAAACGGATGCCGCCGCCGCAAAATACTGAGCGGTAAAGGAAAGAAGCAAGCCAATAAAGCCGAGCACCACAAGCAGGATGCACAGCTTGAAAATATATTCTTTGTTTCCGGAGGCGATACCCTCGTCAATGAGCTTTGCTATGATTAACGGAACTATGAGCTCAAGGGTCGCTTCCGTCATTTTGAAAAGGGGAGCAAGCAGACCGATGAGCCTGCTCCCCCTGAAATACGGTAATATTCTTTTCATCAGCTCTCCAGAACGGGTTTGTCAATTAATCCGAGCTCTCTCAGACAGTAATCGTAGCTCCAGTCGTTTTCCTTTGTTCTCCAGGCATCGGGCCCGATCCAGCCGTTGAGTATTGTTCTGTGAACGGGGCCGAAGGAATTCTGTCTGTTTCCGAAAAGAGTTATTCTGATTTCGTGGTTGCCGGGTGTAAGGTCTCCGACAGTCAGTGAATACGGCGGGAAAACGATTCTGCCTTTCTTTTCACCGTCGATTTCAACGCCGACAAGACCGCCTACATAGTGTGATGCTGTTATTCTGAGCTTATCCGAGGTTTCCGCATTGAATTTATAAATGAAGTTTCCGCCGTAGAAGGGGAAAAGTCTGTCCGTAAGAGAACCGAAGGTAATCTTTTCGGGAATGTTTGTAATAACAGAGGTGTGACCGCTGTATTTCACACCGAATTTTCCGAGAATATACATCCATTCCGTGTTGGTCTTGTGACCGAAGGGTATGGTGACAACAAGCTCATTTTTACCTTTGACGATTTCGGGCAGAGCGACCGTTTTGATGTCCTTGTCAGTGTACCAGCCTATAACCTTGCTTTCAACAGCCTTACCGTTGAAAACTATCTGTGCCGTTTCGGGCTTCTCAATGGCAAGCTTTGCACCTTCATAGTCGATTTCACTTTCGAATGTATATCTGAGGGTTACGGTATGCTCGGTGATTTCTGCGGGAATTGCCCAGGGCTGACATACATGACCGCCTCTGTTTCTCCAGCCGAGTCTGTTTCTGCAGATATTGTCAAGACGGAGTATTTCTTCTTCGGGGCTGAATTCGCCGCCGTCAAGAGCAAATTCACACATATCAATGAGCATTACATTGTCTTCCGTAAGCTCATAGTCAAGTTCCTCGGGAAGCTTGATTTTTTTGCCGCAGAAGGCTTCTTCGGCTTTGACTGCGGTTTCTTTTCTGCCCTCATAAAGCTTGAGAAGCAGGCTGTCATAATCGTAAAGCGTTTTTTCAATAACCGTGTTTCCGTCTTTATATGCGCAGGGAATTTCGTAAATATCGCCGCTGATGGTGTCGTAAAGTACGGGTGAATATTCACCCTTGACGGTGATGACCACATCGTTTCTGACAACCTTATGCTTGCTTTCGGGCTCGCAGGCACGGCTGATAAAGAGATTCATTCCGTCAGTGTCCCTGCGAAGCTGATAAATAAAGCCGTCGGTAAGCTTTCCTTCTTTATCCGTAAGCTTAATATATCTGTCTTCTTCAAGAACATTGAGAATTGCTTCTCTGTCATAAGGAATCTTTATTGATGCGTCATAAAGCTTTTTGGGCTCGTCGGAATATTTGCCGTCGCTGATTCTCGGGGCGTCACCGATAAATACAAGCTTACCGCCTGCTTCCCTGAAAGCTTTGAGTCTTTCGAGTGTGGTGGCTCTGAGACTGTCACAGACCGGAACGATAACGGTGTCGTATTTCATTTCGCCCACTTTAAGAGGAGCGGAGGCCTTGTCACAAAGGTCGGGCAGGAGTGATTCGCTGATGTAATCAAAATCAACACTGCCCTTAAGCATCCATTCGCAGAGCTTCTGGAATTTGGTGTCAAGACCCTTGCATATTTCACCGGTAAGGTCGTCGGGCCCTTTGTGTATCCAGTAGCTTTCAATCGGATGAATTACACCGACTTTAACAACGGGCTTGCCCCTTGTCATAAGGGTGTTTACTCTGCCGAAATGGTCTTCAAGATATGAAAATTCCGTCCACCAGGGTGACTGATAGCTGATTGAAGCGGGGTAATCTCTCTTGGCTTCGCCGCCCATGGCGACCCAAGAAAGGTGAGGAACTCTTACGGTAACGCCGAGGCAGGCCTGCCAGTCACCGTGAAGCTTGTAGCCTCTGAAATCATAATCCCATCCCGTTACACCGTAAAGCTCGGAGAGCATACCTTCTTTGCCGTACTGATGAACGGCGGACTGGGTCTGCTTTGCGGTTGTAAATTCAAAGGAAGCACAGAGCATATCAATGCCGGGTATGCCGAAGCTTCTGTATGAGCGCATGGCTTCACCGAGCGATCTTGACTGAGAGTAAAGAGTGGGTTCATTCATCATGTGACCCGTAAGGGAAATATTATTCTCGCTGCACCATTTACCTACCGTATCGGCAAATGCTTCGGTAAATCTTTCACATACATGGTCATGGTAATAATAACGGGCGGCGGAAATTCTGCCGTCGGGAAGCTCCCAGAAAATTTCGGGCAGAGCTTCAATAATATCAATGCCGTAAGCTTTTTTATAAGTTTCGGGCAAATCATCTGTCCAGGGGATTGAGCAATCCTTTGTGTCAAATGAGGATTTAAGGTTTGATTTTGCCGTAAACTGAGGCTCATCGGTGAAAATTGCGGGTATTGCACCGTTGAAATCGTCGCCGACAACCTCCTTGTATCTTTCGTGAGTGACGGAGATGAATTTTTCAATGGCTTCCTTGCTGAGAGTGTCAACATAAGCCTGATTGTTATACCATTCGCTGTCCGCCTGAATTTTTCTGTAAGCGTACCATTTCGTTCCCGAGGCTTCTTCGTTTTCACCGATGAGCTTATACGAAGCAAGGGTGCCGTCGGAATTAAGCTGAATATCATAAACGGCAATAAGCAGACTGTCGCCGTTCCTTCCGCCTACGGCAGAGGCATCCACATTGTCTGTTTCGTTTTCGTCGTCGGAGCAGGGTGAGGTCGTAAGCAGAAGATACCTGCCTCTGTATTTATGGTTCTTCGTGACAATTCCGCCTGCGGCACCGGAGGGCCAGCGGTCTTCATCATAAAGCCATGCCAGCATATTTTCTTCCTTTGCCTTTTCGACACAGCCTTTGATAAGAGCCATGAATTCATCGGAAAGATAGGTGGTTGACATTCCCGTGCGTACGTGCATGTGGAAGCCGCCCAGCCCCATTTTATTGAAAATGTCTATTTGTCTTTTCAGTTCGTCAAGATTAAGGTCGGTGTTCCATGCCCAGAAGGGGGTGCCTCTGTATTCGGAGGTGGGGTTTCTGAAAAGCTCGGGTGAAAGGGACGGTGCGGAATTCTTTTTGTAAAGCATAGTATCTCTCCTTATATGAATCTCATTGTTTTCCGGGATGTTTATAAAGCGGTTTTTCTTCGTGAGGGGTGTTCCAGTTTATGAAATTGTTTTGTTTTGCGTAATACCATTCAAGCTCAAACATCGGTGCCGTTTCGTCAACGGGAACATAAAGCTGGCCTTCAACAAAATACGGTTCGTTTTTTAGCTCTGTCGTGCCGAGATCCGTATGAACGGTTTTACTGCCGTTTGTGAATACTGCCTTGTGCTTATATACCTCGCAGGAAAGGGTGTTTTCGCCTTTTTCGACCTTTCCTCCGATTGCCTGAATTACAACGCCGAGAGGGGCAAACCATACGCCGTCTTTTTCCTCGGCATAACAGCCCCTTGCGGAAAGTTCAAGCATTCTGCCCTTGAAGCACATTTTTGTTTTATCGTAAACGGGTGCCAGAGCGTAGGGAACGATAACATCCTTTTCTTTGTCAATAACGCATCTGTCAACTATTCTTCCGTCTGCCATATATGCGGTGGCCGTAAGCCTTGAACCGTTTATTTCCACAACGGAATAAAGTCCCGTTCTTTCCTCCTGCGGGAAGAAGCAGGAATGCCAGACCTTCTGACAGTTCGAATGATAGATGTTTCCGCCTGCATTTCCTGCTATGTAGTGAATAACACCCTGAGACGGCTTGTCGAAAAGCTCGTCACCGACGGTGGGAAATGTTCTTGCAAATGAATGCTCGTGCCCTGCAAACAGCACATCAAGCCTGCCTTGCTCAATGGGCTTTCTCAGCCACGGGTAGCCGTCATTGTTCTGCCCCTCGGGCATTACCGGATAGATGGGGAAGTGATATGAGCCGAGCTTCCAGGTCTTGCTGCTGTTTTTCAGGTCTTCGTATGCCCATTCGCTTGCCTTTTCGGGTGCGTTTATACCCATGACGAGAAAGTGGGTGTTTCCGTAATCAAAGGAATAGTTTTCCGTTTCATAGCCCTCGGGACCGTTCTGAGGAAAAGCATATCTGAACTGAAAATCAAACAAATCCGCATGCTCAAGATAAAACTTTCCTACGGGCTCGGGAAAATAGGAAATGAAGCCTCTGTTGTCGTGATTTCCGGTTGTCATCATATACGGAATGCTTTCGATTATGCCTTTGAGACCGCTGAACATTCCGTTCCACTGTAATTCATTCTGCCCGTTGTCACAGTTGTCGCCGACAGTGAAAATGAATTTACATTCCGGATGTTTTTTAAGAGCGTTTCTGACGGTTTCGCCGACCTTTGAATAATCCGGCAGGTGAGTGGGGGAGCCCTTCTGATGGTCGGTTATGACAAGAAAAGCAAATTTTTCCGTGTCTTTTTCTTCGGTGGTGAAGCCGAATTCATCACTGATATATTCTTCCGTTCCTACGGTGTAGCGATATGTTGTGCCGGGCTCAAGGCCGTCAATTACCGCCGTGTGATAAAAGCTGATGTCAATATCCGTTTCTTTTTCACGGCTCACGGCTTTTACGGTTTTGATTTCTTTACCGCTGCTGTCTTTAAGCCAAAGGAAGCCTTCACTTATGTCTGTGCTTGTTCTCCAGCTTACGGCGGCACTTGTGTGCGGATCTCCGCAGAAGGACAGCATTATATGGTCGGGAAAAGGGGCTGAACCCCTTTCGGGTTTATAAAAATTGCCGTTTTGGTCTTTCATTATACATCACCTTTCTTTATTTTAGATATAAAGAGAGCGTTTGTCAATGAAAATCGGCAAAATGTAAATTTTAAGTTAAATTGTTTCTTTTTTGTTGAAATTTTTAACCTTTTCTGTCATAATACAAATAACTATATAATAGCGGAGGTTTATTTACCATGAAGAAAAAAGCAGTTATAATTGTTGCCGCAGTGCTTGTAGTGGCAGCCGCATTCTGCGCCGGAATATTTCTCGGCAAAGATAAGAATACGGTCAAGCCGCCCAAAGACGGCGAACTTTCAATAAAAGCAACCTTTGACGAGCTTACCGTCGGTGATAATATTCTTGACAATGTTGCCGAGCATAATGACAGATGGAGCCAGTCACTTCTCGTCAATTACGGTATGGATGAAAAAACAAGAGACAAGCTTCTTGAAGCTCCCGAAGAATGGCTTGCCTTCAATTACATTATCGACATTGACAATCTCAGCGCCGAGGATGTGCTCGTTTCGGGTCTTGAGGTCAAGGATAACGGCAAAAACGGAGTTTATATTTCAAAGAATCTTGACGGGCTGAGCGTATTCAATGCCGGAGGTTCATCCTTTATCTGCGTAACTGTTTTCCACGACGGCAATGAGCCCTCACTTGAAGAGGTTGAAAAAATAGTTAAGGGAATGAAAATGAATGTAATTTATTCCGCTGTTCCCGCAGACCTTGACGCCGAAATACCCGAAGATCAGATTTACAGAGCACAGGTAGTGATGGGATGAGTATTTTTCACAGAGCCGGAGTTATTACCGGGGAGCCGGAATTCCTTATTGTAGGTCTCGGAAACCCGGGAACAAAATATGAAACCACAAGACACAATTCGGGCTTTATATTTATTGATATGCTTGCCGACAAATACTCGGTAAAGGTCAATAAGATAAAATTTAAGGCTGTTGTCGGTATGGCGGAGATAAGCGGGCATAAGTGTATGCTTGTCAAGCCTCAGACCTTTATGAACAACAGCGGCGAAAGTGTCAGAGAGGTTTCCGCTTTCTATAAAATCAAGCCGGAAAATATCATTGTTGTTTTTGATGATATTTCTCTGCCCTGCGGTAAGCTTCGTATAAGGCGCAAGGGCAGTGACGGCGGTCATAACGGAATCAAGAGTATTATTTACCAGCTTAATTCGGATTTGTTTCCGAGGGTCAAGCTCGGTGTCGGCGAAAAGCCTCACCCGGATTATGACCTTGCTGACTGGGTTCTTTCTTCATTCAAAAAGGATGAGCTTGAACTGATGAAGCAATCGGCACAAAATGCGGTCAGTGCCGTTGAACTTATGATTGACGGCAAAACCGATATGGCAATGAGCAAATATAATTCCTGACAAGAAGTGAAAATATGGCAACCTTGAATATAGTTTTAGTTGAGCCCGAAATACCGCAGAATACGGGGAATATTGCAAGAACCTGTGCGGCAACGGGGAGCCGGCTTCACATCGTTGAGCCCATGGGCTTCAAAATTGATGACAGAAAGCTGAAAAGAGCAGGCCTTGATTACTGGCATCTACTTGACATAACCTATTATAAAGACCTTGATGATTTTTTTGAAAGAAATCCCGACGGGAAATTCTTTTATTTCTCAACCAAGGCAACCAAAGCCCATTCCTCCGTGGAATATCCCGACGGCTGTTATCTTGTTTTCGGCAAAGAAACCGCAGGTCTTCCCGAAAAGCTGCTTTATGAGAATCAGGAAACCTGTGTGCGTCTGCCGATGATAAATGACCCTGCCGCAAGGAGCCTCAATCTTTCAAATTCCGTGGCTGTGGGCGTTTATGAAGTGTTAAGACAGTGGAATTACCCCGATTTGCTTGTCAAGGGCAAGCTCCGCTCTTATGATTGGAAATAAGGAAAGGAAAGATACATTATGAAAATCAAATCAGTTATCGCATTTATTCTTGCAGCTGCAATGAGCCTTTGCCTTGTGGGCTGCGGTGCAAATCCTCCTTCGGAGGAACCGACACCCGAAACCGCAAGTCTTGATGTTATCAACCCCTGCGGCGAATCCTTCACCGAAAAAGACAATGACCTTGTTCAGTACAAAAGCTCGGTAAGCAATGTTCAGTTTGAATATCAGAGCTATTACAAGTATGAAAACAACTATGCTTCAATTTCAAATATCAATGTTGATGATGAAAGCTTCACCGTAAACGCCAACGGTTATGTTGATTTCAATATTATCTGCATCAAAAACAGAAGCAAGAATATGAAGATAGGTTATACCGCTTATGATGCCGACGGCGATGTTGTCAGAAAAACATATATGATGGCAAAGCTTGACGATGTTAAAGAGGGCGAAACCGTAAAGACAATTCGTTTTGACTTCCCGTACAATGCCGTTAAAGTCGTATTCCACGATTATATCGAAACAGAGTAATCCGAATCTGTAAAAGGAGTAAGGAACCATGAAAAAGACTTCAAAAATTTTCAGCTTATTGCTTGCGCTGATTATGATAATGTCGTCACTCTTTGCCGTCGGCTCTTCTGCCGTTGATGTGAACGGATTTACCTTTGCCGACAAAAACGGCGACTATAAGCTGACAGGTATCAGCGCTTCTCTCAGCGGAGAAATCGAAATACCCTCAAAGGTAAACGATAAAAATGTTGTGGAAATTGCAGAGGGTGCATTTGATAACAATATGCGTATTACAGGCGTGAAAATTCCCGCAACTGTTACCGTTGTCAACAAGTATGCTTTCAGAGGATGTATTAACCTCAGAAAAGCGGAGTTTGCATCTTCTTCCTCAGCCGTTTCTGTCAGAGAAAGAGCTTTTTCGGGCTGTGAAAAGCTTGAAACCATAACAATGCCCGAAAATATTTCTCTTATTTCCAAAAATTGCTTTGAGAATTGTTACGCTCTTTCCGGTATTTCAATTCCCGATACGGTAACGAATATTGCCGATGAAGCGTTTATTCACTGCATATCTCTTGCCGATGTGGTTATTCCCGCTTCCGTTTCCTTAATCGGCAGCCGTGCATTTATGAACTGCACTTCTCTCAATTCTTTTTCCGTTAAGCAGGGCTCACAGTCATTCAAGGCTGTGAACGGCGTTCTTTTCAGCCTTGACGGAAAAGAGCTTGTTCAGTATCCCATAGGCAGAACTGCACAGAGTTATACTGTTCCTGCCGGAGTTGAAACCATCGGTAAAGGTGCTTTTGCTTTCGGTAAGCTTACTTCCGTAACTCTTCCCGCAGGGCTTAAAACCATTGACGAAAAAGGATTTTCCGATTGTACACAGCTTTCGTCAATAAATTTCCCCGACAGCCTTGAAACCATCGGAATCAATGCTTTTCTTAACTGTGCTTCACTTAAAAAAATAACCTTACCCGCAAAGGTGACGGAGTTTGACAACGCCTTTGTCGGTTCCGGTCTTGAAGAAGTAATTATTGCTTCGGGCATTACCGAAATCTGTGACCACGCTTTTGCCGACTGTAAAGCTCTTAAAAAGGTTGAAATTCCCGAAACCGTCACATCAATCGGCGTTAACGCCTTCGGCGGATGTACTTCACTTGAAGAAATCAGCATCCCTTCATCCGTAACTTCAATCGGAAATGCTGCTTTTGACCGCTGTGACAAGCTTACGATTATCGCAGAGCCCGGCAGCTATGCGGCACAGTATGCAGCGGAAAAGGGCATTCAGACCAAGGAGCCCGAGGAAGAAGAGGTCAGCTGGTTCATAAGACTTATAAGAGCAATCGGTGCTTTCTTCAAATCAATTTTTGAAGCTATTGCCTCTTTATTCAATTAATCGGAGAGTACGGTTTTGTTTACATTTATAAAAGAAATAATATCTGTTTTTCTTGCGGTTGTTACTTTGTCGGCTTCATCGACAATCTCCGCAATTTCACCGGCTGCTGCCGAAAGGCTGTTTGAATCCCTCAACGAAAACGGAATTGAAGCCGTTACAACAGATGAGCTTGCCGATGCCATTGAAGCGGTAAGCCTTAGAGAGGACAGCTTTGATGTTACATTTGATGAGCTTTCTTCGGAGCTTCTTGATTACATTGATCAGAATTCAAATCTTAATGTTGAAAGATTGCTCACAAACCTTCCCGACCTCAATAAAGGCGTAAACACCGCAATAAAACTTTTTGATATTGATACCGTGCCCTTTATGAATAAAATGTACGGTGTCAGAGATAAGCTTTATGCAGAAGGAAAAACAACCGAGGGAAGTATATTCTATCTCATAGGTGCTTATTTCAGCGGCTTTGAAAAATGTGATGTCATTTTTGAAAGCAGAGGAAACGGAATTTATGAAATAGTTCTCGGCGTTGCCTATGCCGGCGGCGGCACAGAAAAGATAAATACCTCTATAATTTACAATCCCGAAGAGGGTAAGCTTTACGGTAAATACGGTGCCGGAGTTATTGACCTCGGTTTTGATTTCAGCGTTGACGATATTGTGATTTATGCTACCGTAAACTGCTGGATGCGCAATTTTGGCTTCTGTCTTACTTATGATGCGTTTTCATATCTGACACCGTTCTATTTCTATAACACCCGCCGTTATAAATTTGAATATGAAGGCAAGGATTATATGGTGCAGATGTGGAAGGGCAACTACCTTATGACCAACGGTGCAGAGGTTGGCCTTTATACCCGTTCTCTTCCCTTCGGTACGATTTATGACTGTGCCGGAGAAGAAGATATGCTTCCAATGTCAATGAGTCTTTATCACGGTGATGAGCTTATTTTTACAAGAGAAGAACAGCCTCACTGGTGGATTAACGGCTTTAAGCCTTCAAATACGCTCTATACGGCAGTTTCTCTTACTGTTGATGTTACAATAACCATGAAAGATGAAGCTATGGCAAAAGCTTTTGCCGATTCGGTTCTTGCAAACCGTTATAATGACGCGGTTGTCACGGTTGACGGAACAAAAGTTAATGTGATTTGGTAATCTAATAAAACACAGAGAGATGATTTTATCGGAGTATTTCCGAAAAAATCATCTCTCTTTTTACTGCTAAATATAAACTTTTGGTTTTGGATTTTTTGAAATTAAAGCTGAGGACCTGCGGCTACAAGTGCTTTGCCGGCTTCGTTGCCTTCGTATTTTGCAAAGTTCTTGATGAATCTTCCTGCAAGGTCTTTTGCCTTTTCTTCCCAAACGCTGCTGTCTGCATAGGTGTCACGGGGGTCAAGAATGCCTGTGTCAACACCGTTGAGAACAGTGGGAACTTCAAGGTTGAAATAGGGGATGGTCTTTGTGGGTGCGCCGTTGATGTCACCGCTGAGAATACCGTCAATGATTCCGCGGGTGTCCTTAATGGAAATTCTCTTGCCTGTGCCGTTCCAGCCCGTGTTTACAAGGTATGCCTTTGCGCCGCTTGCTTCCATCTTCTTTACAAGCTCTTCTGCATACTTGGTGGGATGCAGCTCAAGGAATGCCTGGCCGAAGCAGGCTGAGAAGGTGGGAGTGGGCTCGGTGATTCCTCTTTCGGTGCCTGCAAGCTTTGCGGTGAAGCCGGAAAGGAAGTAATATTTTGTCTGTTCGGGGGTAAGAATTGAAACGGGGGGCAGAACGCCGAAAGCGTCAGCGGAAAGGAAGATTACATTCTTTGCGGCAGGTGCGGCGGAAACGGGGCGAACTATCTTTTCAATGTGGTTGATGGGATAGGAAACGCGGGTGTTTTCGGTTACGCTCTTGTCATCAAAGTCAATTTTGCCGTCTGCATCAACAGTAACGTTTTCAAGCAGAGCATTGCGCTTGATTGCATTGTAAATGTCGGGCTCTGATTCTTTATCAAGGTTAATTACCTTTGCATAGCAGCCGCCTTCAAAATTGAAAACGCCGTCATCATCCCAGCCGTGCTCGTCGTCGCCGATAAGAAGACGCTTGGGGTCGGTGGAAAGTGTTGTTTTGCCTGTGCCGGAAAGGCCGAAGAATACAGCGGTGTTTTCACCGTTAAGGTCTGTGTTTGCGGAGCAGTGCATGGAAGCAATGCCCTTAAGGGGAAGGTAGTAGTTCATCATTGAGAACATACCCTTCTTCATTTCTCCGCCGTACCAGGTGTTGATGATAACCTGTTCACGCTGACTGAGGTTGAATGCAACAGCTGTTTCGGAGTTGAGGCCGAGCTCCTTGAAGTTCTCTACCTTTGCTTTGGAAGCGTTGTAGATAACGAAATCGGGCTCAAAATCGGCAAGCTCTTCGTCGGAAGGAACGATGAACATATTCTTGATGAAATGTGCCTGCCAGGCAACCTCAACGATAAATCTGATTGCCATTCTGCTGTCGGGGTTGGCGCCGCAGAAAGCGTCAACAACGAAAAGCTTTTTGTTTGAAAGCTCGCCGAGAGCGATTTTCTTAAGCTCACTCCATACATTTTCCGAAATGGGGTGGTTGTCGTTTTTGTATTCGTCGCTTGTCCACCAAACGGTGTCCTTGGATTTTTCATCCATAACGATGTATTTATCCTTGGGCGAACGGCCGGTGAAAATACCAGTCATAACGTTGACGGCACCAAGCTCTGTTACCTGACCGACTTCATAGCCTTCAAGGTCTGCTTTTGTTTCCTCTGCAAAGAGTTCTTCATAAGAAGGGTTGTAAACTATCTCTTTGATTCCGGAAATACCGTATTTTTCAAGATTTACTTTTGACATAACGATTTCTCCTTTTATTTATGATTTGATAAAAACCAAATCCAAATTTTTCACAAATATATCATATCACACTTTTATGTCAAAGTCAAATATTTCCCTGATAGCTGAAAATAAAAATTCCCGATGGTCGATAAATTAATGTGACCGTCGGGAAATGATTATATGATAAATCTCACATTACAATTTCATTTTCAAGCAAATCAGTCAGGATAGTATAATCAAGATACCGTATTCCGAATTTGTCCTCGTGAATTCTGTTTGCGAGTTTACTTGTATAATAGTATTTCATGGCTTCGTCCAGGCTTATATTTCTGCGTTCGCTGAGGCAAAATATGATATCTTCCTCAAGATGTTCCCTGTAAATATTTTCAAGCTCAATATCATTCACAGTTCTACCTCGTAACTTTCCTTAAACAATAAATATTTATCAATTGCTTCCTGAGAGATAAAAGCTATTTGATCATAGGCATCATACACACGGATTTCTTTAAGGGCTCTTTCTTTATCCCATATTCCGCGTTTATACATATCAACAACCTTAAACACTTTATCGTCTGCCACTTTTCCGATAATTATATCATATTGTTTATGTTTTTCCGAACCGTTGCGGCAGTCACAAACAAAGTCGATCCAGTCGTCAAGCTCCTCACCGAAATTTTTAACGTTAAGCTTGGTATGCTCTGTAAAATCATATACATTGATGATTCCGCATTTGTTTGCGTTTAGTATTGCTTTTCGTTTCGCCCAGCGTTCAGCCTGTTCTTTTACGGTTGTAACATAAAAGCCATCACCGAAATCAAGATGTCTGAGAGACTTATTAACATCGGGTTTCTTTACAACAACATCGGAACCGTGATATACAATCATATTGTTACCCCTCGATTCTCAATAAATTGTAAAACATCTTTGGCCACTTGCTCCGAGCTCATTGTATGAAGAACATCGTAAAGCGGTACAAGATAGGTTGAAATGCATCCGGATTTATCCATGGCACGGTAAACATCAGACGGATAATATCCCTGCATATTTGATATTATATTGATGATATAAATTACAAATTCAGCAGCTTCTTTGCTCATGTTTACCCTCCTGTCTAATCATTTTTCGATAAAAATATAACATTTTTTTCAAAAAATGTAAAGTAGCAGTCGTATTTATCTTCTTATACATTAAAATATTATATTTCAATTATAATCGGTTCGGCACCGAGCTTCGGCAGAATTACATTAAGCACATCACTTGTTCTGATTTTCAGCGTTGATGTGTTGTCACAGGGGTGACAGCATATATATTCTTCCCTGAGTATATCCGAGTCAACGGCAAACCTGATTGCCTTTTCTTTGTCAAAGTATAAACTCAGGAAGCTGAGTGAGCCGGGCTTTGTTGAAAGAATTTCTTCCATTTCCTCTCCGGATGCAAAACAAAGCCGTGACGAGCCGAGCAGCTTAGAAACCTTACCCGTGACGAATTTTTTATCCTCGTCAATCATCAGCAGAAACCTTTTTTCACCGTTTACGGTGCGCAGAAACAGATTTTTGCAGATTCTGCCGTCAATAAGCTTTTCAATTTTTTTGCATTCTTCAATGGAAAAAGCCGGAGAATGATTAACAACGGTGTAATCAACCTCCGACATATCCAGAAATTCAAGAATTTCGTCTTTAATCATAAATCAAAAGTAGAAAGCAGATGCATAATCATCGGCTTTGATTGATATTTCCTTGACGGGGGAGCTGACAAAATCAAAATGAGTCAGATATCCGTCTTCAAATATTCTTATGCTTGAATATGCTTCATCGTCAAACTCTCTTGCCCACTTTTTTGATGAAGCTTCGGAAACGGAAAAACCGCTGTCGAAAATATAGCTTTCCGATTCATATTCTTCATTTCTGAGTACGGAGCAGATGAAATAATCAATATTGTTTTCATCGTCAAATTTCACATAACAGCGGGATTTGTTGCTCTGAACTGCATATTCCGTGTCGGAAATCGTGATGAATTCAAGAAATTCCGTTGTTGTTTCTCCGTCGGGTGTGTCGCAGACAAAGGAATAACGGAAAGAATCGTGCTTCTTGTCATAGTTGACGGAATAAATCTCCGTCAGCTCTTCATCAACAAATTTCAGAGTATAGACATCCGGCTGAGAGTTGAAAATAACGGTTCTGTTTCCGGCAATCGTGTTGAATTCTTCTTTTGCAAGCTCCTGCGTGTAGCTGTCACCGAAAGAGTCCGTGTAATTAAGCCTTGAAAGATTGAAGGGGTCGAAAGCCGAAAGAATATAGTCTTCATTCAGAAAATAATCATTCGGGCTGTCTCTCTTGATTTTGAGATTGTATTCTCTTTCAAGAACATCAACCTTGTTTGATACGGCCTGCATAACACTTTCGTATCTTTCTCTGCATCCCGGATAAGAATTATCGTTGTTGGTTATGCTCAGCATATCACAGGTGACGGGCTTTGGCGGCACATATTCGGAGCAGGCACAAAGACTCAGCATTATCAGCACAAGGAAAAAACACAGTGCTTTTTTCATTATTTTCTTTCTCCGTCACGGAGTATTTTTGCAAGCTCTTCCATGAATGTGTTTATGTCCTTAAACTGTCTGTAAACGGAAGCAAATCTGACATAAGAAACCTCGTCAAGTTCACGGAGCTTATCCATGGCAAGCTCGCCGATTTCTTCGGAGTTGACTTCACGCTCAAAACCGTTCTGAAGCTGTGTTTCAATGTCGTCAACGGCCTTTTCAAGCTGTTCAAGAGAAACAGGTCTCTTTTCACAGGCTCTGAGCATACCGGTGAAAAGCTTGTTGCGGTCAAAAAGCTCACGGGAATGGTCTTTTTTGACAACAATAACAGGTACGGTTTCGATTATTTCATAGGTGGTGAATCTTTTGCCGCAGCTGTTGCATTCTCTTCTTCTTCTGATGCGTTCGCCCTCGTCGGTGGGTCTTGAGTCAATAACTTTGCTGTCTTCACATGAACAGAAAGGACATCTCATGATAATCTTGCTCCTTTATTTCTCAATAAATTTCTCTGCAAATTCTTTAACCTTGGCTTCATAAGCCTCGGTGTTTATGCGGTAGCTCTCTGCGTGACCGGCTCCCTCAACGATGAGCAGATCTTTATAGTCGGAGGCGCAGGCCTCATAAAGCTCGTAAACCATGCTTGTGGGTACGAAATCATCCTTGTCGCCGTGAATGAATAACATGGGGATTTTTGCATTTCCGACGCTGACAAGAGGATTGGCGTCCTTGAAATCATAGCCGTTGATGAGCTTGTTGAAAACATTTGCGGAATAGAGAATCGGGAAGTTTGGCAGATGAATGAACATTTTAAGGTCATGTTCAAACTCCGCAAAGCAGGAGGTGTAGCCGCAATCCGCAACCGTGAATTTAACATTTGAGGGCAGAAGCGGGTCGCCGGTCATCATCATGACCGTGGCACTTCCCATTGAAATACCTTCAAGTATTATCTGAATATCGTTTCCGAATTTTTCAATAAGATAGTCTAACCAGAGCAGACAGTCCTTTGATTCGTGGTAGCCGAAGCCGATGTATTTTCCGTCGCTTTCGCCGTGGGCCTGATGATCGACAATAAATACATTATAGCCGAGGTCGTGATAGAACTTTGCCATAACTCCGTATTCGCCGCTGCCCGTGCTTCTGTAACCGTGGGAGCAGAGAACATAAACCTTGCTCGGCTTATCGGCGGCAATCATTTTTGCTTTAAGGCGGAAGCCTTTGGAATTGATAATTTCAAAGTTTTCGTATTCCTGCTCACGGAACCAGAGAACTCTCGGGTCATCAGCTTTCTTTTCACCCTGAACAAGCTTTTTTGATGCGATTTCCGCAACCTTGGGGTAAATAAAAGCATTTCTGTTCATAACCTCGTTGAAAATAAGATAACCTGCGCCGGCTGTGACAGCGGTCGTTACTGCCGCAGCTGTAATGATTTTGGATGATGTTTTCATTGAAATTACCTCACTTACTGTTGGTTGAGCATATCGGCCATAGCGTAAAGACCGGGTTTCCTGCCGCAGACAAATATAGCGGCATTTACGGCTCCGGTTGCAAAAAGTGCCTTGCTGCGGGCCGAATGGGATATTTTGATTATTTCGTCATCACCGGCGAAAATCACTTCGTGCTCGCCGACGATTGTACCGCCTCTGACGGAGTGAATGCCTATTTCGTTTTTCGGCCTTTTTTCTCTCTTTTCGTGACGGTTGTACTCATAGTCGTATTTGCTGTCAAGCTCGGTATTAATGGCGTTTGCAAGCATCAATGCCGTTCCGCTGGGAGCATCGAGCTTCTGATTATGATGAGCCTCAACGATTTCAATATCAAAATCATTGCCGAGCACTTTGGCGGCGGTCTTTGAAAGCTCAACAATCAGGTTTACGCCCAGTGACATATTTGCGCTGAAAAATACGGGTATCTTTTCCGAAGCGGATTTAAGCTCGTTTATCTGCTGTGCCGAGTAACCGGTTGTGCAGGCAACGAGAGCAACTTTTTCCGCAAGACAATAGGTGAGTATCGGGCTCAGCGCATCGGCATTTGAAAAGTCTATCACAACATCCGCTTCAACGTCTTTGATAAGTGAAAACGCTTTGAAAACGGGATAATCGTTTGCCGTTTCTGTATAGGTGTCAACTCCGGCAACTATTTCAATGCCGTCTGTCTGAGCAATACGGGCGGTGACATTACGGCCCATTTTGCCGTTGCATCCGCTCAGAATAACTTTAATCATAGATTTAACCTTCTATCAGTCCGTGTCTTATAAGGCTCTTGCGCAGCTTAAGCTTTGATGCTTCATCCATTTCAATAAGAGGAAGACGCACTGGGCCGGCGTTGAGACCCATCATGTTCATTGCTTCCTTGACGGGAATCGGGTTGACATCAATAAACAGAGCATTGCAAAGGTCAAGCCATTCAAGCTGAAGCTCACGGCTGCCCTTATAATCGCCGTCAATGAATTTCTGTACTATGTCATGGGCAATGCCCGGTACAATGTTGGAAAGAACGGAGATTACGCCCTTTCCGCCCAGAGCCATAACGGCAGTTGCCTGGTCGTCATTACCGGAATAGATTGAGAGCTTATCACCGCAGAGAGCGGCGGTCTGAGCTATTTCGGAAATATTGCCGTTGGCCTCTTTTACGCCCACTATCATGGGGTGCTCGGCAAGAGCGGCGTAAGTTTCGGGCTTGATGTTTACGCCTGTTCTTGACGGAACATTATAAAGAATTATCGGGGTCGAAACTCTGTCGGCAATGAAATTGTAATGAGAGATAAGGCCTCTCTGAGATGTTTTGTTGTAATAAGGAGTTACCGAAAGAAGGGCGTCAACGCCGCATTTTTCGGCTTCGTTTGAAAGTTCTACGGCATAGCGGGTGTCATTACTGCCTGCGCCTGCAATAACGGGAACGCGATGATTAACGACATCAACACAGAGCTTGATAAGTCTGACATGCTCTTCGGTTGAAAGAGTTTTTGCTTCTCCGGTCGTTCCGCAGACAACGATGGCATCTGTGCCTTTCTTAAGTTGATATTCAACTATCTGAGCAAAGCGGTCATAGTTTACGCTCTGATCTTCATTGAACGGAGTGATTATGGCAACGCCGGCTCCTGTAAAAATTACGGGTTTCATTGTGAAATCTTCCTTTCGGCATCAAAACTTGCTTTTGATATAGCCCTGCTCGCAGAGCTGCTCTGCCATAAGAACTCCGCCGCCCGCGGCACCTCTTAAGGTGTTGTGTGAAAGGCAGACGAATTTATAATCGTACTGAGTGTCTTCTCTCAGACGGCCGACGGAAATTGCCATTCCGTTTTCAAGGTTTCTCTGAAGTCTTGTCTGAGGAAGATTGTCTTCTTCAAAATAGTTGAGGAACTGCTTGGGTGCCGAGGGAAGGCCGACCTCCTGAGGATAGCCTTTGAATTCAGCCCAGATTTTTTTGATTTCGTCAATGGTGGGCTTCTTGTCAAATCTTACGAAAACGGCAGCCATGTGACCGTCGGAGGCGGGAACACGAAGGCACTGAGCCGTGAAATTGGGCTTTGTTGCGGGAACGATTTTGTCGCCCTCGATTTTGCCCCAGATTTTAAGAGGCTCGATTTCGCTCTTTTCTTCTTCTCCGCCGATGTAGGGGATAACATTGTCTATCATTTCGGGCCAGGTTTCAAAGGTTTTGCCTGCGCCGGAAATTGCCTGATAGGTGCAGACAAGAACATCCTTTACGCCGAATTTTTCATCAAGGGGATAAAGAGCAGGAACATAGCTCTGAAGTGAGCAGTTGGATTTAACGGCAATAAAGCCTCTCTTTGTGCCGAGACGCTTTTTCTGTGCGTCAATGATTTTTGCATGATCGGGGTTGAGCTCGGGAACGATCATGGGAACATCGGGGGTGTGTCTGTTGGCACTGTTATTTGAAATAACGGGGCACTCGGCCTTGGCATAAGCCTCTTCGAGAGCCTTGATTTCATCCTTTTTCATGTCAACGGCGCAGAAAACAAAATCAACTGCGGCGGCAATTTTTTCAATGTCTGCCGCTGCGTCACAGACTGTCATGCCGGCAACTTCGGCGGGGATTTCTTCTGTCATTGCCCATTTCTTGCCGACTGCTTCGGCATAGGTCTTGCCTGCCGAGCGTGAGCTTGCCGCAAGAACTTCAATATGAAATTTGGGGTGCTTTGCAAGCAGAGTGACAAATCTCTGACCTACCATACCTGTTGCGCCGATAACGCCTACTTTGTAATTTTCCATTTATGATTACCTCTTTTCGAAAATCCGTGAAAAAGCGCGGATAAAATATACTTGACAATTCTAACCCATGATATTAGAATAATATCACATTTGTTCCTTTTAGTCAATAATTTATTATTATATATAGAGGCATACACAATGAAACGCAGTGACTTTTTCTATGACCTTCCGCAGGAGCTTATTGCTCAGACCCCCATTGAGCCCCGTGACAGCTCAAGACTGCTTGTTCTTGACAGAGAAAACGGAGAATGCGAGCACCGCATTTTTCACGATATAACCGAGTATTTCAGACCCGGCGACTGCCTTATTCTCAACAACACCAAGGTTCTGCCCGCAAGAATGTACGGCACAAGAACAGACACGGGTGCCGTTGTTGAATTTCTGCTTCTCAATCAACGCTCCTTTGATACCTGGGAGGTTATAACGGGCCCGGGCAAAAAGGCAAGAGAGGGCCACAAATTCACATTCGGTGACGGTTCGCTCAAAGCCGAGGTGATTGAAGTTCTGCCCGACGGAAACCGTGTGGCAAGGTTCGAATTTGAAGGCAATTTCTTTGATGTGATTGACAGAATTGGCGAAATGCCACTGCCTCACTATATAACCGAAAAGCTTGAAAACAAAGACAGATATCAGACCGTCTACGCAAAGGAGGAGGGCAGTGCCGCCGCTCCGACAGCAGGCCTGCATTTTACCCCGGAGCTGCTTGAAAAAATAAGGGCAACGGGCGTTGAAATCGGCTTTGTTACTCTTCATGTGGGCCTCGGCACATTCAGACCCGTCAAGGCTGAAAATATCGAAGATCACCACATGCATTCCGAGCATTATTTTCTTCCCGAAGAAACTGCGGATATAATAAACAGAACAAAAGAAAGAGGCGGCAGGGTCTTTGCCGTCGGAACGACCTGCACGAGAACTCTCGAATCCGTTGCTTCATTCAAGGGTAAAATCGTTGCCGATGAGGGCTGGACAAGCATCTTTATCTACCCCGGCTATGAATATAAATGTATCGACTGTCTTATCACAAATTTCCATTTGCCGGAAAGCACTCTCATCATGCTCGTCAGTGCCTTCTGCGGCTATGAGCACACGATGAATGCTTATGAAATTGCCGTAAAAGAAAGATACCGTTTCTTCTCTTTCGGTGATGCTATGCTGATTGTAAAGAAGTAAAAGCTTTTTGAAAATTTTTTGAAAAAAGTCTTGACAATCACATAATGCTTTGATATAATGCTCACTGTTCCGAACAGAACAGAGGTATGCGAGAGTGGCGGAATCGGCAGACGCGCACGTTTGAGGGGCGTGTGTAGCAGTACGTACGGGTTCAAGTCCCGTCTCTCGCACCAGGAAGAGGATTCCGAATCGGAGTCCTCTTTTCTTTAATTTGCGGATATGGCGGAATTGGCAGACGCGTTAGATTCAGGTTCTAATGGTTGCAAGACTGTGCAGGTTCAAGTCCTGTTATCCGCACCACAAAAAAGTCTCTTTTGTCTACCGACAAAAGAGGCTTTTTTGAATGATGTGTTCCGTAAACGGAACGTGATGCGCCTTACGGCGTGATGTTTCCTTCGGAAGTGATGTGCCTGCGGGCGTGGGTGGAGGAACACATCACATCACTTTGCGGTGAAACCGCAAAACATCACTGTGGCGCAGCCATAACATCATTTCATCATAACAGATATTTACAGAAATATAAGATTGCAAAACTCCTATTTCCGTATATTATTTCAACTTAACACTTACATTTCCTTCTGCAATGTACTGCTTGCGGAAGGATTTTTCTTTTGAGCTTATTCCGTTTACGGTCACATTTTCAAGCTCTGCTTCGATTCGGTTTGAAGTGTTGAAATGCTTATCCGTCAACGAAAGTAT
>JAZUJJ010000079.1:0-4390 GCA_045642725.1 Acutalibacteraceae bacterium | reverse complement strand
TTCCTGAGTCTCTTCATAGAGCTCATTGAGCTTTTCGTATGTCTCGATGCTTTCCATTTTTTCCTGTGCATCGGTGATAATGGCTTTAACTTCGTCGGAATAATTATCGGAGCCGAGCTTCTCATTATACTCGGCGGTCATCTTCTCATAAAGCTTCTGATGATTGATTTTTTCTGTGTATTCATCAACGATATTTTCTATTTCCTCTGCTGTTTCGGCAGCGGCAATCTTTTCCTCTGCCTCTGCGGCAAAAGCCTTGACAGTGTCTGAATCTGTGGATTCGACAAGGCCGTTGACGGCATCAACTGCGTCTTCCTTCGCGGAAAGCTTACCCTCGGTGTCATAATATTCGCAAACATCGCAGACGAAGTCATCCATGCCGATATGTTCGCCGTAAGCAACCTCATCAATGCCGCAGGTTGCGTAATCCTCAATGGAGCAGTTTTCTTCGGTGCAGGCATGCCAGTGAGCATTGGCATCATTCGACCATTCTTCATCAAATGTGTGAGACGGTGCCAACTTCAGATTATGGAGATCATCCAGGGATGCAAATTTGCCGAGGCATACAGCGGAAACATAAAATTCGGTTGCATCGGGCGCACCATAATCCATGCTGCCGTTATCGAAGCACGGACGGAGAACAAGCCAGACATAGGGATTTTCAGCAGAGAAATTCTTGATGCTGTCAAGCTTGGCGGCAATGATTGATACATCATATGTTTCGCCGGTTTTTACGCAATATCCGGAATCGTTTTCATTAATGCCGAAAATATCCTTGTCGCGTACGGGAATGCAGAAATCGTAATATCCGTTTTTCTCAAAATTGAGATCAAGGTCTATTCCCGAGCCCGAATTACCGGCAATCAGGAAAGCATCGAATCTGACACACGGGCCGAAAGCAAGAAACGGCTCCGCTTTTTCGTCATTCAGCACATTGATTTTAAAGGTGATGGCGGAATCGGTATAGCCAACGCCATAGGGTCTGTAGAATTCCACGCCGCATCCGGTGCAGGTGTTTCCCTCAAAGCCGGGATGTGTGCAGAATCCGCAGACGGAGCATACACCGTCAACATAAGTATGTGTGCCGTAAGCAACAGCTTCAAGAACACATTCCGAATAATCTTCGATATCACAGCCCTCTGCGGTGCATTCGTGCCAGTGAGCTGTTTCGTCTTTCGACCAGTCCTTTGAGAAAGCGTGAGTATGGGGTTCTATGTAATAGGTGTTATTGTTTACTGTCAGGTTAAGACCTTCACCGGCAGCTATTGTTGCGTTGTTGGTGAATTCACCCTTATCGATGGTAAAGGTTACTGTTCTGTTTACGGTAACGGTACCTTCTTCGGCATCTGCCAGAAGAGTGATGGTTCCGTTATTTTTGACGACTTGAACAGCATCGGCAAGGTTTGCGTAATTGTGGCCGTTTGCTTTTGCACCGGCTT
This sequence comes from Acutalibacteraceae bacterium, assembly GCA_045642725.1. Classification (GTDB taxonomy): domain Bacteria; phylum Bacillota; class Clostridia; order Oscillospirales; family Acutalibacteraceae; genus CAG-177. Next base: position 2,951 of record JAZUJJ010000079.1, on the reverse strand, counting down.
CAACAAATCTCATTCCCGAAAAGTATTCTTCATTTTCCCATGTGAATGCATTGTTCCAATACGGATCCTGATCGGCAAATATATATATCTGGTCGCCTTCTTTTCCGCCATTAACCTGATATCCCGAAATGCCGACTTCCATACCGTCCACGGGAGCATTGTCACCGTCGGCAATATATATTTTTCCGCCGTAGTCATTTAAGCCTACATTGGATTCTCTCTGAGGTTCTTCTTCATTTTCCGGAATACACAGATTATCCTTTACAACGGCTGTACCGCCGAAATATCCTTTTGTTTCGGTGTCAATGTAAACACCGCCGCCTTCGCCGCCGCTGATTGAATTGTTTATTATTGAGCCACCGGTCATAAGGAAAGGAACATCGGTTTTGTTATATGAACAAATATAAACACCACCGCCGTAAGCGGGAGAGTAGTTACCGGCTATATATCCGCCCTTCATGACGAATGAACTGTACTTGTCTATATAAACACCGCCGGCAGCTGTACCGCTGTACTCATTACCGTTTACATTGCCGATTATTCCGCCGCCGTACATTACAAAGGTGCATGCGGAGTATTCATGAGTTTCTTCATCACCGGGAATGCCGAGTATTATTGCACCGCTGCCGCCGTTTGTGATAACGCCGCAGGGGTATGCATACTCACCGTTTTCGTCGAGAGTCTGTGCAGCACCTTTTTCCGCTTTTTTGAATTTGTGAGTCTGATTGGTGCTGTTGCAGTCATAAAGAGTAAAGCTGCCGCCTATGGGATTCATATATTTACCGTTAAGGTCAATTACATATCCGTTCAGGCAAAGGGTGATATCTTTATTGCTTGATGTGAGTATATCGGAAACGGTAATATCGCTTGTGAGGTAGCCCTTTCCTCCGTTTGCAAACAGAGCAGCGAGCTTATCGGCGCTGTCTATGGCAGTCCAGCCGGTGTGATCGCTGTGGGTTTGGGCTTCTTCTTCGGGAGCGGTAAGATTGAGAGTGTAGGTGTTTTCTTTGCCTTCAACTGCTGTTGTGCCGTAAACCTTTGAAAGGTCAATGTAAAGAGCGACACGGGATCCGATGCTGTAGTCGTTGAGCACATCGTCGCCATCCTCGTAGACAGAGCCATCGGCAGTGGCATAGGCGGCAAAATCCTCTTGAGAACCGGGCGAGCACAGCCAGTAGTTGTCGAACGCTACGCTTAAACCGACAGCCTTAAGGGCATAAGCATCCTTTGTTGTCGGTGCCCAAACCTTGTCGGTTACCGAATCGCCTGCTACGCCGTCGCACCAGGGTTCTGAATCTTTATAAGTATCAGTTTCAAGAGTTCTTGACTGAATTGCCGACTGTTCATCGGTGCTGAATGATATATAATTCTCAATATAGAATCTGAGGTTGCTGGTTACATATTCATTGCCGGAATAATTGTCGAACGAAACACCGAATGCAACATCTCTTGAAATAAGGGCAATACAGCCTTCGGGAACGGACATACCTGTTGTGCCGTCGCCGCCGATCACCCAATTAACAGGTTGGACGTTCTGTGTACCGAACTGAATCTTTGTGCCCGTTTCAAGCATGGAAAGGTCAACGCCGGGTGTTTCGGGTTCTTCACCGTCGGTCGTGTAGCCGTCGGTTGCAGTGCCGTCTTTGTTCAGATAAATCTCATAAGATTCAGTGTAATTGGAGCCGTCTGCGGTAAGGGAGAGAGTAACGGGAATGGGGCTGCCCGTTGCTTTGTCAAGCGGAATCGAAACAGTGTTGCCGCTTACTGTGGCGTTTGCGGTAACATTGCTGCCGTCAACCGCTGCAGAGCTGAGTGCAGATACAGCGCTTTTCTCTGGGAAGGTAAAGGTGAGAACACCGTTTTTGTAGGAAAGAAGATAGCACAAATCAATATCCGTGTAGTTGGTGCCGTCAAATTTATAGGCAAATTGGAATGTAACGTTTTTGCCTCCGCCATACGGCGAAGTTCCTTTAAAATAATATGAATGTGCACCGCGGCTTGTGGCAGAGGTTTCAAAAAGCCCGGTTATATCGCCTTTGCCGGCGGTACGAGTCGTTGTATCAAACTGAGCGGTAGAAGGGTTAACGGCAACAGGTCTGAGCGTGATGTCATCAATCGTGCCGTCAACGCCGTAATAAGTTATTACGGTATTATCATCAAGTACGAACATGCCATTAACATACAAATAGAATTTTCCGTCCTCCGTAAGATATTGCCAGGATGAGGCGGAGGCAGGAACTGCCATGAGGGGCAGAGCCGTCATAAGCATAAGCAGTGACAGCAGAAGCGCCAGGGGCTTTTTGATTTTGTTCATTTTCGCTTTTCTCCTTTGTCTGATATTTATTTCAGTGCATACGCAAACCGATTCGGATATACATCGCAAACGGACTGAAATAATTTAAAAATTATTGTAGCAAAACTCACATCGTATTTCAATATAAATACGAAAACATTTTAATGATTTATTCTGCGATGTAAATATATTCCGATTATTATATTGAGATTTTATAATTTTGTGGTATAATTATTATGGATGTTTATAAGAAAAAGATAATAAGACATTTGATACTTTGGATCTCCCGGATCCCGAAAAGCTGATCAAGGAATTCCGGGACACCGTAAATAACCCAAAAAAAATCAGTATAAATCTCCTTACATTTTCCGTGTCCGGAAAGAGCAGGGCCGGGCGAAACCGATCATAACAGAAAACTATGAGCCGGACAGAATAACTCTGATGCTTCCGTTGTCGGCGGCAAAAATCGGCGATGAAAAATCGGCGATAAAAATAATAATCAATGAAAGTATTTTTGCTTTTCTGACCGAGTACCCCGAAGGGAAAACATCGCAGATAGCGGAATATATCGATTTGAAAGAATCCCGTACACGCGATTATCTGAAAGAACTGACCGAGGAAGGAATCCTTGAAGCTATCGGAAGCAATAAAAGCCGCA
>JAZUJJ010000078.1:0-11002 GCA_045642725.1 Acutalibacteraceae bacterium | reverse complement strand
CTTGAAAAATTAGGATTTTCTGTTTCCCTGTCTTAAAGTTTTGTATTATATTTTTCGCTTTGCAAGTCTGCTCTTACAGACCTGCTGTTTTCCTATGCCCTTTTTTAGGTCGTTCTTGTAGGGTTTTCAGAACAGCCCCTTCGGATTATCTATGCTTTTGGTATGTTGTTGACTTTCATTGTCAGCGAAATTCTGTTCTTTACCGTGTCAACGCCGAGAATCCATACGGTGACAACATTGCCGACCTTAAGCACCTCTGAGGGGTGTTTGATGAATTTGTCGGTTATCTGTGATATGTGAACAAGTCCGTCCTGATGAACGCCGATGTCGATGAATGCGCCGAAGTCCGTAACATTTCTGACGGTGCCCTTCATCTCCATGCCGGGGCGAAGGTCTTTGATGTCCATAACATCCGTTCTGAGCATCGGAGGCGGAAGCTCATCTCTGGGGTCACGGCCGGGAGCCACAAGCTCTTTTACAATATCCTTAAGTGTGGGAACGCCGACGCCCAGCTTTTCCGCTACCTTTTCTTCACCGAGAAGCTTTACGTTCTCTTCGATTTCTTTCATTTTCGGTGAGCCGATGTCATTGGGTGTACAGGAGAATAATTTGAGAAGCTGTTTTGCGGCTTCATAGCTTTCGGGGTGAACTCCGGTATTGTCAAGCGGATTTTTACTTTCGGCTATGCGCAGAAAGCCTGCACACTGCTCAAAGGCTTTTGCGCCGAGCTTGGGAACCTTTTTAAGCTGGCTTCTTTCGCTGAATTCACCGTTTTCGTCACGGTAGTCAACAATGTTGCCGGCAATGGATGAATTTATGCCTGAAACCCTTGCCAGCAGGGGAGCGGAGGCGGTGTTAAGGTCAACACCTACCGAGTTAACGGCATCCTCAACAACTGCGTCGAGAGCCGCATCAAGCTCCTTTGGAGGCATATCATGCTGATACTGACCTACGCCTATTGCTTTGGGGTCGATTTTTACAAGCTCTGCAAGAGGGTCCTGAAGTCGTCTTGCTATTGAAACGGCACTTCTGAGCGAAACATCATAATCCGGGAATTCCTTAGCCGCAAGCTTTGAAGCGGAATAAACGGAAGCGCCTGCTTCACTGACAACCATATATGTTACCTGTGCGTTTATTTCACGAAGCACTTCGGCGGCAAAAATCTCCGTTTCCTTTGAAGCGGTACCGTTTCCGATGGAAATGCAGTTGGCATTGTGCTTCGCAATAAGGCGCTTGATTATATCCTTGGCCTGATTTCTCTGCGCCTCGGAATGAGTTACATATATTACTCCCGTGTCGAGGACCTTTCCGGTTCTGTCAACAACTGCTACCTTACAGCCTGTTCTGTAACCGGGGTCAAGGCCGATAACGGTTTTACCCTTGATGGGAGGCTGAAGCAAAAGCTCTTTTGTGTTAAGAGCGAAAACCTTGATAGCACCCTCGGCAGCCTTTTCGGTGAGTATATTTCTGATTTCTCTCTCGATTGAGGGATAAATAAGGCGGTCATAAGCGTCATTGCCGGCCTCTCTTACGGCCTCCGTTGTGGGGGAGCCGGCAGGGTTGAGGGTCGCCCCCGTGATTATGTTTGCGGCCTTGACTCGGTCAAGAGTAACGCTGACTTTAAGGAATTTTTCCTTTTCGCCTCTGTCAATGGCAAGTATTCTGTGGCCTGCAATGGTCTTTACGGGCTCGGAATAGTCGTAATACATGGTATATACGCTTTCCGCATCCTTGTCGGCGGCAGTGACATTGACAACACCGAGAACGGTGAAAAGATTACGGAGCCTTCTTCTTATATCCGCATCGTCTGAAATGTTTTCTGCGATAATATCAAGAGCACCTTTGAGGGCATCCTCTGCGGTTTCCACGCCTTTTTCTTCGTCGATATAAGCGGCGGCAAGGTCAATGGGGGCGGGTGAATCCGCTTTCTGCTCATAAATTGCAACGGCAAGAGGCTCAAGACCCTTCTCCTTGGCAACGGAAGCTCTTGTTTTTCTCTTGGGTCTGAAGGGACGGTAAATATCGTCAATTTCGGTAATGGTTTTTGCTTCGTCAAGAGAAGCGGAAATTTCATCGGTCAGCTTTTCCTGAGCGGCAATGAGAGAACGGACTTCTTCTCTGCGCTTGTCAAGGTTGCGCAGATATTCAAGTCTTTCGGAGAGCTCACGGATAATCTGGTCGTCAAGAGTGCCGTGGGCTTCCTTTCTGTAACGGGCGATGAAAGGAACCGTGTTGCCCTCATCAAGAAGCTTGACCGTGTTTTCGACCTGCCAGGTCTGGAGGCCGAACTGCTGAGTAAGTTGTGCAATAATGTCCATAATGATTTCCTTTATTCGGTTAAATTCTTTATTTGTCTGATGTCTTTGCCCATGAACGGCAGGCGGGTGAAGCCGCCGATAATGCGGGATGTTATGCGCTGAGTGTATTTCTTTTCAAGCTCGTTTTCCGTCAGGTTTGTGCTGATGATAATCGGCTTTGAAAGATTTATTCTCTTGTTGATAATTTCATAAAGTGCCGAAACAGTGAACTGTGTGCTGAATTCCGAGCCGAGGTCGTCGATAATCAGCAGGTCACAGCCGAGAAGTCTGTTAAGTGCTTCATCACTGCCGGAATAACTGAATTTTTCTCTTTCAAGCTCGGAAAGAAGTGTCTGAGCCGAGCCGTAAATTACATTCCAGCCGTTTCTGACGATGACATTTGCAATGGCAAGGGAAAGATGAGTCTTTCCGAGACCCGTTGCACCGCTCATGTAAAGTGAGCCCGAATGTTCATCAAAATCCTCGGCGTAGCATTTGCAGTATTCCAGTATTTCTTCCATTTTTTCTGCGGGAGAAACACCGTATTTTCCGTCGGGAGCAGATGAATAATATTTAAGTGAAAAATTGTCAAACCTGCATTTTGCGGCAGGTGAAACCTTTTCAAGATCCTCAACACCGAGCTGAATAAGAAGCTCTCTGCGGCAGGAGCAGGAATAGCCGCTCACATAACCGGTGTCTTCACATTTTTTGCAGGTGTAGGGCGTTTCAAGATAATCGGGGGCATATCCGTTTTCCGTCAGCTCCTTGCGGATAAGTGACTGAATGTGAAGATTTACCTCCGAAAGCTCATCAATGTATTTCTCGGAGCTTTCTCCGAGGGCAAGAGCTCTGACGGCGGCAAGCCCCGTGTCGGAAAGCTGCTTTTCATACTGAGCAATGTCCGGCAGAAGTTTTATTATCTTTTCGTGCCGCTCTTCACGGATGCGCTGAGCCTTTATCCGTCTGTCCGAAAGGATTGAAGCGGCAAGAGCGATATTTTCTTTTGTGTAGCTCATTTCTGTTTCCTTTCGTACTTAAGCTTTGAATGAATTGTCTTTTCTCTGTATTCGTCAAGGTCGTAGGAAGCTTCGGCAGGGGCTTTGGCGCTTTTGGCGTCGGTGCGTGCCGCTTTGCTTTCTTCGAGGGCGGAGGGCGTTTTTATTCCCTCGGCGTGCCATCTTTCAAGGATTTTATTCATGTATGAAAAGCTGACTTTTCCCGTGCTGTCTGCCATTTCTTCGTAAGCGCTCATTATCATTTCCGGTTTCATTCTGAGGTCTGTAAGCCAGTGCTCAATATAACCGGTCTGCTTTGAAGTGGGCTTCGGATTTTTTATGCCTGTTTCGGCGGCAAACTTTTTCCAGAATTTTTCGACTTTGTTGAGAGATGCGATTTTTTCGGCAGCCTTTTCAATGGTGTCGATTTCCTGCTCGCCCCAGCTTCTGCCTGCGGCCTCAATATAGCTGTACCCTGTTTTTCCTATGCTTACGCAGTAATCAACAAGCATGAATATGACATCTGCGGGCAGACCGAAACGGTCATGAAGCAGAATAAAGGTGCATTGCCCGTCATAGCCTATGGTTTTGCCCAGCTTTGCCTGAAGCTCCGTAAAGAGATTGGCTATTTCTTTTGACTCCCCGATACGGGCGGCAATCTCAGAAGCTGAAGGTCTGGAATATTCTTCTTTTACGGGCTCGGGAATCGATGCCGCCGTTTTCTTTTCCGCTTTCGGTACATATTTTACGGGCTCTGCGGCGGCTTCGGCATTCTCTTCCTTAAGAACACCCGTAAGCACCCAATACTGGAGATAATCCTCCACATCCGCAACATTGTATTTGAGTGCGGCGGCTATTTTGTTTTCGTCAAGAGCTTCCGGCATTTTTCTGAGAATCAGAAGCAGCACCTTTATCTGTTCCCCGGAGGCAAGGCGAAGATGCTTGTCAACTATATCCGCGGGAACCTGAAAAGAGGAGCCGAAGCGCTCTTTGTTTACCGTATATTTCATAATATGCCTCTTTATATATTAAGTCGTAGCATACATTATACCGCAAATACGGATTATTTCAAATGGTTTTGCCAAGGTTTTACACGGGCTTTTCAAAAGCACAATCTGTTGTGTTTTGCCGTGGTGCAGACCCACAAAACCTTTGTGAAAAATGATGAAATGAAGCCACTGCAATATACATAATTGCTTTCGATGATGAGATATACGGAATAATAAATAAAGAATGAGTTCTGATACATTAAACTTAAGCAGCCGAATATAAAGGAAAAAGAGACCGCCTGAAAAGCAGTCTCTTAATCACGCTTGTTAAATCAAACGGCTCTTGTAACCTTACCGGAGCGAAGGCAACGTGTGCATGCATAAACTCTCTTGGGAGTTCCGTTTACAACGGCCTTAACTCTCTTTACGTTAGGCTTCCATGTTCTGTTAGAACGTCTGTGTGAATGGGAAACCTTAATGCCGAATGACACATCTTTACCGCAGAATTCACATTTTGCCATGTGTCACACCTCCTTTTAGTCATTAACGAATAGTATATTAGCAGGTTTATGTGAAAAATGCAAGCTTTTTTTTCGTTATTTTGAAATATTTTTTGACGGCTGTAAAGAGGGAATGAAAATAATACGGAAATAAATAAATTTTTTTAATAAAGCTATTGATTTTTATTTCGGAAAGTAGTAAAGTTTAATAGTAAAAATAATATTCGGAGGTCAAAAATATGTCTGATAAGCAAAAAGCACTTGAAACAGCTCTTGAAAAGATTGAAAAAGCTTACGGTAAAGGCTCAATTATGCGTTTGGGTCAGAATTCAAGCCTTAATGTGGAAGCTATCTCCACAGGCTCCGTTTCCCTTGATGTCGCCACCGGTATCGGCGGACTTCCCAGAGGCAGAATAATTGAAATATACGGTCCCGAATCTTCAGGTAAAACCACCCTTGCCCTTACGGTAATTGCCGAGGCACAGAAGGTCGGCGGCGAAGCGGCATTCATTGACGCCGAGCACGCTCTTGACCCCGTTTATGCCGCAAATCTCGGTGTTGATGTTGACTCTCTGCTTGTTTCTCAGCCGGATGACGGCGAGCAGGCTCTTGAAATAACCGAGGCACTTGTGCGCTCCGGTGCCATTGATGTTGTTGTTGTTGACTCCGTTGCCGCTCTTGTTCCCCGTTCTGAAATAGAGGGCGAAATGGGTGACAGTCATGTCGGCGCTCACGCAAGACTTATGTCACAGGCCATGAGAAAGATAGCAGGTGCCGTTTCAAAATCCAACACTATCATTATTTTCATCAATCAGCTCCGTGAAAAGGTCGGTGTTATCTACGGCAATCCCGAGGTAACAACGGGCGGCAGAGCTCTTAAATTCTACGCTACAATGCGTCTTGAGGTTCGCAGAACCGAATCAATCAAGGTTACGGGCGGCGAAATCATAGGCAACAGAACAAAATGCAAGATTGTCAAAAACAAGGTCGCTCCTCCCTTCAAAGAGGCGGAGTTTGATATTCTTTACGGTAAAGGAATTTCCAAGACGGGCGAGCTCGTTGATCTCGGTGCAAAATTCAATGTTCTTCAGAAGAGCGGCTCCTGGTTCTCATACGAGGGCAGAAAGATAGGCCAGGGCAGAGATTCCGTAAAAGAGCTTCTGGCAAATGAGCCCGGGCTTGCGGAAGAAATTGAAAAGAAAGTATTTGCGGCAATCAAAGAAGAGCTTGCAAGCAAAACCAAGGCTTCAAAGAAGGCCGATGCCGCTCCCGAGGTTCCCGCGGCTCCCGTTACCAAAGCCGGAGCAAGAGCAAAGCTTGACATAGTTGTTGACGAAGACGAATAATGAAAATCACATATTCTGAAGGAAAACAGAATAAAGTACATATTTCCGTTGACGGTGAATATATGTTCACCGTTGACGCGGAGTTCTGGTATTCCTGCCCCTGGTGCAGAGTCACCGAAATAGAAGACGGGGAAAAGCAGGATGAGTTTCTCAATGATGTAGGCTCGAGATATGCGTTTATCTCGGGCCTGAGAATTTTGTCTTACGGTGATAACAGCCGTAAGGAGCTTTCAGTCAAGCTTATGTCGAAGGGTCACAAAAGCGAATATGTTGCCATTGCCCTTGACAAGCTTGAAGAATACGGGTATATTAACGATAACCGTTACGCAAGGTATCTGACCGACAGACTTATAAGAGTAAAGCATATGAGCAGAAACGGAATACGCTCCGAGCTGCTCCGCAAGGGCATAAGCCGAGAAATTGCGGAAATCACTCTTGAAGAAACCGAGTTTGATGCGGTGCAGGATATATGTACCCTTCTTGAAACCAGATTCAGAAAAAATCTCGGTGACGAAAAGGGAGTCAAAAGAACAGTTGCCGCTCTGCAAAGGCTGGGCTACGGCTGGTCGGATATAAAAACAGCCATGCGTGAATGTGAAGTAAACAGGGAGGATGATTTTTGATGATAAGAGTTGGTATGATTTCTCTCGGCTGTCCGAAAAATCAGGTGGATGCCGAAAGAATGCTTGCCGTGCTTGACAGGAATTCATTTGAAATCGCCGATTGCTATGACGGTGCGGATGCGGTGGTCATCAACACCTGCGGTTTCATTGATGCTGCCAAGGAGGAGGCCATTGAAAATATCCTTGAAATGGCTCAGCTGAAGGAAGACGGAACAATAAAGAAAATTATTGTCACCGGGTGCCTGAGTGAAAGATACGGTGAAGAAATATTCACGGAAATGCCGGAGGTTGATGCCGTTGTCGGTATCGGTGCCATCGGCAGAATAGATGAAATAATCCGCAGAGTGCTTGACGGCGAAAAAGTTGTTGACCTGCCGCCGAAGGAGGAGCTTCCCTTGACGGGCGAAAGACTTCTCACCACTCCGGAATACTGGGCTTACCTTAAAATCGGTGACGGCTGCTCAAACAGATGTACTTACTGTGCAATTCCGGGTATAAGAGGAAATTACAGAAGCGTTGAGTTTGAAACCGTTATTGAAGAGGCAAAACAGCTTGCCGCGGCAGGCACAAAGGAAATTATCCTCATTGCTCAGGACACTACGGCCTACGGCCTTGACCTTTACGGAAAGCTTCGCCTGCCCGAGCTTCTCAATGCCCTTTGCGAAATTGACGGCATTGAATGGATAAGAATGCTTTACTGCTACCCCGACAAAATTACCGATGAGCTGCTTGAAACAATGAAAAATCAGCCCAAGGTGCTTCATTATATCGACCTCCCGCTTCAGCACGCCGATGATAAGATATTAAAGGCTATGAACAGAAGAGGCGACAGCGCTTTTCTGCGTGAGGTTATCGCAAAAATCAGAAATGCCATGCCCGATGCCGTTATAAGAACGACCATGATGGTCGGCTTCCCCGGTGAGGGTGAGGAAGAATTTGAAAACCTTGCGGAGTTTGTCAATGAAATAGAATTTGACCGTCTCGGCTGCTTCTCCTTCTCACCTCAGGAGGGTACACCTGCCTTTGATATGGAAAATCAGGTTGAAGAAAGTGTCAAGGCAAGACGCGGCGAAATAATAATGCAGGATCAGCTTGAAATCGTTACCGTCAAAAACGAAGAAAGAATAGGCAATGTATATAATGTTCTTGTTGAGGATTATGACGGTTACAGTGACAGCTATTCGGGCAGAACCTATATGGATGCCCCCGAAATAGACGGAATTATCCGCTTCACATCGGAAAATAATTATAATCCGGGCGATTTTGCCTGTGTTGAGGTCATAGGTGTCAATGATTATGACCTTATTGGAAAAGATATTAAATAAGAGGCTTTTATTATGAATTTACCTAATAAGCTTACGGTTGCGAGAATAATACTCGTTCCCTTTTATCTCGCGGCAATGGTTTTTGAATTTCCCTGTCATTTTATAGTGGCGGCGGTAATATTTGTTGTTGCTTCCTTTACGGATATGCTTGACGGAAAAATTGCAAGAAAAACCAATCAGATTACGGTTTTCGGCAAGCTTTGTGACCCCCTTGCGGACAAAATGCTGACAACTGCGGCTTTGCTTGCCTTTATGGAGCTGGGTATCTGCAATATCTGGATTCCCATGATAATCCTGACAAGGGAATTTCTTGTCACTTCATTCCGCCTTGTTTCATCTGCTCAGGGCGTTGTTATCCCCGCAAGTATATGGGGAAAGCTCAAAACCGTTTCGCAGATGGTATTTTCCACCGCTATCATTGTTGCCCTTGCTGTTCACGGTGTTGTAAACGATACCTTCGGCCTTGTCTGCAACATTCTTTTGGGCATAACAGCTTTCCTTACCGTGATTTCGGGTATAAAATATATCTTTGACGGTGCAAATCTTATAGATATAACAAAGTAATTGTTGACAATTCACAAAACATGCCATATAATATTGTTGATAATAAGCAATGGTCGGGAAGAGTAGCCCGGTAAAGTCATAACAGAGAGAGGGTCATTTTGCTGAAAGACCTTTTATGAATTTCCGAGTGAAGTGCGTCCGGCGGCTCGCGGGAGGAAATAACAGTATTCCCGTGCGTAGAGCTGCGTTAAAGCCGGGTTTTTACCCATTGAGTCATAAACAGGAGTGGAACCGCGTAATTACGCCTCCGTAGTCATTGCGACTGCGGAGCTTTTTATTTTCGGAGGAACAGATGTTCAGACAGCTTAAGGAAGACATAGCCTGCGTCAAGGCGAGGGACCCTGCCGCAACAAGCGTTGCGGAAATTCTTTTCCTTTACCCGGGCCTGAAAGCAATCAGAATGCACAGACGGGCAAATTTCTTTTTCCGTCACAATATGCACTTTATCGCCCGCTGGATCTCTCAGCGATGTTCAAGAAAGACGGGCGTTGAAATTCACCCTGCCGCTAAAATAGGAAAAGGCTTTTTCATTGACCACGGAACGGGCGTGGTTATAGGTGAAACCACGATAATCGGTGACAATGTTACTCTTTATCAGGGCGTTACCCTCGGCGGTACTGGTAAAGAAACGGGTAAAAGACACCCCACTCTCGGCAGTAATATCATGGTCGGCTCCGGTGCAAAAATACTGGGCTCCGTGACTATCGGCGATAATTGCCGCATTGCCGCCGGTGCCGTTGTGCTCAATGATATTCCCGCAAATTCCACCGCCGTCGGTGTTCCCGCAAGGGTTGTCAGACGAGACGGGGAAAAGGTTGAGGATCTTGACCAGATTCATATTCCCGACCCTGTTGCTCAGGAAATAAACAGACTTGAAAATGAAATAATCGCACTTAAAGAAATAGTCGGAAAGGAAGAAAAGCAATGAAAATATTCAACACACTTACAAGAGTAAAGCAGGATTTCAAACCCATAGAGGAAGGCAAAGTTAAAATTTATGCCTGCGGCCCCACCGTTTATAATTACATCCATATCGGAAACGCAAGACCAATCTGCGTTTTTGATGTTCTCAGACGCTATCTTGAATACAGAGGCTATGATGTAACCTTCGTTCAGAATTTCACGGACATTGACGATAAAATTATCAAGAGAGCCAACGAAGAGGGTCTTGATTACAAAACCGTTTCCGAAAAATATATTGAAGAATTCTGGGTTGACGCAAAGGGCCTTAATTTCCGCCCCGCCGACATTCATCCCAAGGCAACCGAAAACATTGACAAGATAATCGAAATCGTCAGCGGACTTATCGAAAAAGGTCATGCCTATGAGGTTGACGGAGATGTTTATTTCAGCCCCAAGACCTTCCCGGGCTACGGCAAGCTTTCGCATCAGCCCCTTGAAGAGCTTGAAGCAGGCGCAAGAATAATGGTCGGCGACATCAAAAAGGATCCTATGGATTTTGCTCTCTGGAAGAGCGCAAAGCCCGGCGAGCCTTACTGGGATTCACCCTGGGGCAAGGGAAGACCCGGCTGGCATATTGAATGCTCTGCCATGAATATCCGTTATCTCGGCGAAAGCATTGATATTCACTGCGGCGGTCTTGACCTTATTTTCCCCCATCATGAAAATGAAATTGCTCAGAGTGAATGCTTCACGGGCAAGCCCTTCGCAAATTACTGGATGCACAATGGCTATATCAATGTTGACAATGTAAAAATGTCAAAGTCCCTCGGCAATTTCTTTACCGTGCGTGATGTTGCCGAAAAATACGGCTATGAGCCCATCCGTTACCTTATGATTTCATCCTCGTACAGAAGCCCCATAAATTACAGCGTTGAAATCATTGAGCAGTGCAAGGCGGCATTGACAAGACTTTACACCTGCCGTGACAGCCTTGATTTTGAGCTTAAAAATGCTCCCGAAGGTGAGCTTGACGGCGAAGTAAAGGCAAAGCTTGACGCAAGGGTTGAGCAGTTCAACACGGCTATGGATGATGACCTCAATACTGCTGACGGTATTGCCGCCGTATTTGACCTTGTCAGAGATATTAACACTTTTGCCATCGGTAAAGGTGCTTCAAAAGCAACGGTTGAATATGCCGTAAAGATATTTGATACTCTTACGGGAGTTCTCGGCCTTGTTTATAACCGCAAGGAAGAAACTGCCGACGAAGAAATTGATGCTATGATAGCCGCAAGAGCTCAGGCAAGAAAAGACAAAAACTGGGCAGAGGCCGACAGAATAAGAGACGAGCTTAAAGCCATGGGCATTGTCCTTGAGGATACCGCACAGGGCGTTAAGTGGCACAGAGCATAATGTGCAAAAGTGATGTGATTATCTGCAAAAGTGATTGTTGACTTGAA
>JAZUJJ010000077.1:0-28063 GCA_045642725.1 Acutalibacteraceae bacterium | reverse complement strand
GTATTAAGTTCTGAAACATTTTCAAAAGAACTTGACAAAAAAAGCTCTCATTCATATAATATAAATGATGAGGCTACCGGATAGACGGTTACGCCCTCATCACGATTGGTTAAAAGAATATAACGGCTCAGTTTTGGACGGGCGGTTATTTCTTTTTATGCTCAAATGTTTCCGTAGGCAAAAGAGAGTCGAGCCCAATATGGTATTGGGGCCATCTTTTTGCCAATATATCGTTAAAAATGCTCGGAATACATAAAGTATTCCTGTGCTTTTTGCCTCATCTTGGCAGAAAATCTGTCTGCCAAAACTGCTTGCACCTTAAAAAGATGAGATTTGCGTGCAGTCATGTGTTTCTTCGACGCAGGAATACTTCCGTATTTCAAGGAGAAAAACGCCTGAATGTGCGTGAAGCTCTCTTTTTAAGGCATGTAGGGTTCGATTCCCTTTTGCCTAACAAAATACGAAACAAATCAAACAATCAGAATAAAGATTTGAAACAAATCTCCAAATGATATATTTTGCTTAAGCAACACCCCCTTGCGAGGGCAAAGAGTGTAACCGCTACCGTATTCGATAGTCTCATCGCTCGATATTTTACATCTTGACAAAAAGAATTGTCAATTATTTTAATTAAACCGTCTGAGGTACACGGGCATGAAATTGATAATATCCGTGGGCAATGTACCTCTGCCGGAGGAGTATTTCGTAAGCTCATCGGCACAGCCGGAGTGAAGATAAGTTCCGCAAACCGCGGCATCAAAAGCGTTCATTCCCTGCGCAAGCAGAGAGGTTATTATACCCGCCAGCATATCTCCGCTGCCGCCTTTTGCAAGAGCGGGGCTGCCTGAGGTGTTGAGATAATATGTTTCCTTTCCGGGAGCGCACACTACCGTATTTGCGGTTTTAAGCACCACCGTACAATTAAATTCATCCGCAAAAGTGCTTGCGGCTTCAACGGGGTCGGAAAGAATTTCTTCAATGCTTCTGCCGCAAAGCCGGCTCATTTCGCCGGGATGGGGTGTAACAACAACCGGAGCCTTTGCGAGCTTTAATATTTCCGGCTCCGTGCTCAGGGCATTGAGGCCGTCGGCATCAATGACAAGCGGTTTTTCAGAAGCCCTTACAAGCTTTTTGACAAGTCTTACCGTATCCGGATTAAGTCCGAGGCCGCAGCCCGCAAGAACGGCTGTGGCTTTTTTCATTTTTTCGGAAATAATATCAAATGCGGCTCTTGAAAATGTTCCTTCCTCTGTTTCTGGGCAGGTCAGCATAAGTGCTTCCGTAATTTTTGAAGCTATGGCAGGATATGCACTTTCGGGGAAGGCCGCAGTCACAAGCCCCGCACCGCTTCTCAGAGCGGAGGAAACGGCAATGCAGGCGGCACCGGGCATATTTTTACTGCCGCACACGCACAAAGCATGACCGAATGTGCCTTTATTTGAAACTTCCGGTCTTTCCGGCAGAAGTCCGGCAACGACTTTATCGTCAAGCACAAAGCCTTTTTTACCCTGAACGGAAAGGATATCGGCCTCGGTAATGCCTATATCGGCAACCCTGATTTCTCCGCAGAGTGAATTATAAGGCTTGATAACATGAACGGGCTTAAGTGCGGAAATCGCAACTGTCATATCTGCCTTAAAGACGGTGCCCTCAGGCTTTGCGCTGTCGCAGTCAATACCGCCGGGCACATCTATACAGATTACCTTATTTGTGCTGTTATTAACCGCCTCGGCAAGAGAAGAAAGCTTTTCGTCAAGGCTGCCTCTGAAGCCCGTACCGAAAACGGCTTCAACTATTACGGCGGGCTTTTTCAGAAGTTCAAAAGCTTCATTGTAGTCAGAAATGACCGCAATATCTTCAAGAAGTCTGAAATTTGTCACCGCATCCTCGGCGGCAGGTTCACCGCAGGCGAGCAAAACGGTTACGGCACAGCCTTTTTCTTTAAGTGAGCGGGCAATCACAAAGCCGTCGCCGCCGTTTTTCCCTTTTCCGCAGAGAACGAGAATATTTTTCTGCTCCGCGCAAAATGAGTCAAATATTATATCGGCGCAGGCCTGCCCTGCCTTTTCCATAAGTATCGGAAATGATGCTCCGCCTTTAACGGCGGAGCATTCTGCTTGATACATCTGAGTTGAAGAAATCAAATAATTCATTTTACTTCTCTCTGTTGTCCGTGATTAAGCTGCGGGAAATATGAAGCAAATCTGTATTCGGGGAAGGTATCAAACTCAATCTTGATAAGAGGATAGCCGAGAATGGGGTCGGGATTCTTTTCGGGCAGGTCGCTGAGAAGTATTCTGTCGCCCTTTTTCTCAAACTTAATGGGTGTTCCGTCCATAAAGCTGATGCTCTTCGGCTCGGTAATAAATCCGCCGAGACCCATTTTGCCGTCAACGGGGTGCCAGATCTGGTTCCACATATAAACGGTGTTGCCCTTTGTTGTGGGGCGTGAAACTCCGTTTGCCTGGTTCTGATTTCCGCTCGTCTTTGTCAGCTTGCCGTAAACTGCTTCTCCGTTTACGCTGAGCCATTCGCCAACCTTTTCAAGGGGCTTGATAACATCAGAGGGAACGGAACCGTCGGGCTTGGGACCAACATTGAGAAGCAGGTTTCCGCCTCTCTCGGAGCAGGTCTGAATCATCTTGACTATTCTCTGCGGAGTGTAGCTGTAAGGAACTACTTGATCCTCGTCAACATAGCCCCAGCTTATGTCATTGAAAGTCATGCAGGCTTCCCAGTCACGCTCGGAGGGCTTGATTGAGCCTTCGGGGGTGCCGAAATCCTCGGCAAGACGGCTTCTGTCATTTATGATGATGTCCGGCTGAAGTGAACGGAGGAACTGATTTCTTTCAAGGGAATCCCAACCCTCCCAGCTTTCAAGGGGAGCGGGAACATCATACCAGAGAATGTCGATTTTGCCGTACTGAGTGAGAAGCTCTTCGTTGAGGTCACGGATATATTTTGTGAAGCGGATGCGTGCCTCGGTGTCGAAAGCGCATATACCGCCGTCGGGGTGATGCCAGTCCATGAGTGATGAATAAAAACCGATTTTAAGGTCAAATTCACGGCAAGCCTCAACAAACTCTTTTACTATATCTCTGTGAGGGCCGTAATTGACGGAGTTGTATGGGTTCACCTTTGAATCCCAGAGGCTGAAGCCCTCATGGTGTCTTGTGGTGAGAACCATATATTTACAGCCTGCCTTTTTGGCAAGAGCCGCCCATTCGCGGCAGCAGCCCTCTTTGGGCTTGAAGGTATCGGCAAGCTTTTCGTATTCGGGAACGGGTATATTTTCGCAGGCCATTGCCCACTCGTTTCTGCCAAGCTGAGAATAAAGGCCGAAATGGATGAACATACCGAAACGGGCTTCACGCCACCATTCCATTCTTTTGTCTCTTGAATCGGCAATCATTTTTTCGTATTCGGGTTTTGATAACATCTGAATTTTCTCCTTTACTGCGCTTTTTCTCTGCGTGCCTGAAGCTCTGCGGCAATCTTTTGCTTCTTTTCGCCGATAAGGTCATATTTAAGAAGAGGAAGAATTGAAATAAGGCTTGAAATGCCGGGAATACCGACAAAGGCAAAGAAAACAATCTGCTTTGTATAGGTGCTGAATTCAACGGCAGCGGCTTCATAATGGCCGACTCTGAGCATGATAAGACCCATAGCTGCGCTGATGGCGATACCGATTTTGATTGTAAGAGTGAGAATTGAATAAGCGGGTCCTTCCATTCTCTTTCCTGTTTCATATTCCTGATTGTCAACACAGTCGGCAACCATAATCATGGGAACGATGTTAACAACACCGAACTGAAGGCCGGAGAGGAACATCATAATAAACATTACAACGATATTTGTGGTAACGAAGCAGTAAATGAGAACTGCGGCAACGGAAACAACAAAGCCGTAAACGGACACTATGATGCTTACCTTTCTTTCATCCCATTTGCGAAGAAGTACGGGAATAAGTGCCATGCTTATAACCGAGCCGATACCCATGCAGATACCGAAAAGCACAACATAGTTCTGGCTGCCGAGCATAACATTGGCGGCCTGAACCTGAATTGCCATTGAAATCTTACGGCCTGCGCCGATAATATAGGAAATGACAACAAGCATAAGGGGCTTGTTTGCCTTAAGAGTTGAGAACATTTCTCCGAGACTCATTTTCTGAGCTGAATAAGGTACTCTTTCCTTTGTGCCGAAATAGATAAAGGAAAGGAGCAGACAGCCGAGAATGGCCGTAACGATAGCGGTAACAAAATACTCGCTGTTGCTTATGGGTGTGTCTTTTTCGCCCTCAAAGCCGAAAACCTGTGAGCCGCCGGGGATGATAAGGCAGACAACGGGAACAACAACCGCTGCTGCGGAAAAGCCGATTTCCTTGAATGTATTGGCAATGGAAATTACATCGCTCTTTTCCTGGGGGTTGGGGGTAAGAACGGAAGCAATGCTCTGTGAAGGAACATCACCGACGGTCATTGCCATACTCCAGAGCAGGAAGGTAATGAAAATCCATGCGTAAAGAGCAACACCGGTAAAGGGAACCTTAAGGAAAATAATGATTGTCATTACTATGAGAGGAACGATTGCATAGAGGATGAAGGGCTTAATTTTACCCTTTTTGCTTATCATGTTGCCGATAACGGGGTCAAAAACAGAGGAAAGTATTTTAACCGCAAGGATAAGAATACCGACCACTGCAAGGTCTGCGCCGAGCTCTGCATTGTAAAACTCCGCCTGATAAGAGTTGAGCAGACCGACTATCATCTGAAAGCCGAACAAACCCAGGGAATAAGCCGCAATTTCTTTGATTTTAAGATTTTTTTGCATGATTTCCTCCTTATTTTACATCCTTTTTCTTGCGAAAAACGATTATTTTGCTGAAAACATAATTAAGAATTATTACCGCGACGGAAACGATTATCTTTGCCACGGCTCCGTCAATGCCGAGAATTTTCCGGTCAAGGCCGAGCTTCACGAGCAGAGGCACACCGAAAATCTCGATAACTCCGGTAACTATCCTTGATGCCGTAAATGAAACAAATTCCTTTGCCACGACTGCGGGCTTCAGACTTCTGCTTTCAAAAACCCAGAGCTTGTTTGTAATAAACGCAAAGAGCACGGCGGCGACCCAGGCCAGAGCATTACTCAGGGTTATACCCAGCCCCGCAAAGCGGACAAGAGCCGTATAAACCGCCCAGTTCACAACGGTAGTCATAACGCCGAAAAATACATAAGAAAATATCTCCTTCGTTACCAGCTTATCAACCACCTTGCCGATAAACGAATCTTTTTTGAATATTCTGAAAAGGAGCCCTCGCAATTTTTCCATTTTTGCCTCCGTAAAGCGCCGTTATATTGTTATTTTATACGATATAATGATTAAAGTCAATAAATGCTTGCATTTTCGGGCGATTATGTTAAAATATATTCTATGAAAAATTTGACAAATGAGAAAAAGAGAATACATCTGCTTGATGAAATAAGAGGCTTTGCCGTTTTCTGCATGGTCATTTACCACGCCTTTTTCATTCTCGGTGAGCTTTTCGAATATGAATGGGCAACAAAGGCTTTTGATTTTTTCACCCCCGTTGAGCCTTTTTTTGCGGGAATCTTCATTTTCGTCTGCGGTCTCTCCTGCTCTCTTTCACACAGCAATGTAAAAAGAGGGCTGAAAATTCTTGCGGCGGCTGCGGCACTGACCGTTGCCACCTGCCTGATATTGCCCGCTTTTGAGGTTGACGGCTTACAGATTTATTTCGGTATTCTTCATTTTCTTTCCGTCTGTATTCTCATATATGCACTTATTTCGGAAAAGATTGTAAAGGTAAACCCCCTTACAGGGCTTATAGTCTGTGCCGTTCTTTTCCCGTTTTTCAGCGGAATCGAGCAGGGCACTCTGAATTACGGCAAACTTATTGTTCTCAACCTGCCCTCCGTTCTTTACAAAACAAATTATCTTTGTCCCCTCGGCTTTTATAACGCTGATTTTGCCTGTGCGGATTATTTTCCGCTTTTCCCGGATATTTTCATTTTCTTTGCGGGAGTTTTCACGGGCATTTATTACAAAGAAAAAAGCTTTCCCGAATATTCATATAAGCAGAGGGTTCCTTTCTTCGGTTTTCTCGGCAGAAAGGCATTTGTTATATATCTTGCACATATGCCCGTAATAGCCGCTCTGGCTTACGGCGTTGAATTTATATTAAATCATATCGGATAGGAGATAAATCACCATGAGTGAAGGATGCAGCGGCAATTGCTCAACCTGTTCGAGCAACTGCTCATCAAAAGAAAAGGCCGACCTTCGCATACCCTGCGGGCCTTTCAGTGAAGTTAAAAAAGTAATCGGCGTTGTCAGCGGAAAAGGCGGCGTAGGCAAATCCCTTGTCACCTCTCTTCTCGCAAGCACAATGCAGGCAAAGGGTAACTCCTGCGCAATTCTTGACGCCGATGTTACGGGCCCGTCAATTCCCAAATCCTTCGGCATCAAAGGCAGAGCCGAAGCGGATGAAACTGGCCTTCTGCCCAAAGAAAGCAGTACCGGCATAAAAATCATGTCCGTAAACCTTCTGCTTGAAACGGAAGATTCCCCCGTTGTATGGAGAGGCCCGGTCATTTCCGGCGTTATTCAGCAATTCTGGAAGGATGTTGCCTGGGGTCAGATAGACTATATGTTTGTTGATATGCCTCCCGGAACAGGCGATGTTCCCCTCACCGTTTTTCAGAATCTTCCCGTTGACGGCATAATCATAGTAACAACGCCTCAGGACCTTGTTACCATGATCGTCAAAAAAGCTTACAATATGGCAAAGCTTATGAACATTCCCGTGCTCGGAATCGTTGAAAACATGAGCTACGCCCTTTGCCCTGACTGCGGAAAGAAAATAAACATCTTCGGTGAGAGCAAGGCCGACGAGGTTGCCGCAGAGCTCGGTGTTCCCGTTCTTGCCCGCATACCCATTGACCCCAAGACTGCCGCTCTTGTTGACAAGGGTGCCGTAGAGCTTGCCGGTGACGAATATCTTGAAAATGCAGCCGAAACAATCGAAAGGATGGCAAAATAAATGATAGACATTAAATTTTTAAGAGAAAACCCCGAAATCGTAAAGCAGAATATCAAAAACAAATTCCAGGATTCAAAGCTTCCTCTTGTTGATGAGGTTATTGAGCTTGATGCAAAATCAAGAGCCGTAAAGACCGAGGCCGATTCTCTCAGAGCAAACCGCAACAAGGTTTCAAAGGAAATAGGCGCTCTTATGGCACAGGGCAAAAAGGACGAGGCTAACGAAGCAAAGGCAAAGGTTGCCGAATATGCTCAGAGACTTGCCGAGTGCGAAAAGCTTGAAGCTGAATATGCCGAAAAGGTCAACAAGATAATGATGGTCATTCCCAACATCATTGACCCCAGCGTTCCCATCGGCAAGGATGACAGCGAAAATGTTGAAGTAAAGAAATACGGCGAGCCCGCAGTTCCCGATTTTGAAATTCCTTACCACACCGACATTATGGAAAGCTTCAACGGCATTGACCTTGAAGCCGCCGGCAGAGTTGCAGGCAACGGTTTCTATTACCTTTGCGGCGACATCGCCCGTCTTCATTCCGCCTGCACCGCTTACGCAAGAGATTTCATGATTGACAGAGGATTCACCTATTATATTCCTCCCTTTATGATTCGCTCCGATGTTGTTACGGGCGTTATGAGCTTTGCCGAAATGGATGCCATGATGTATAAAATTGAAGGCGAAGACCTTTATCTTATCGGCACCAGCGAGCACTCAATGATAGGCAAATACATCAACACCATTGTTGAAGAAGATACCCTGCCCCACACCCTCACAAGCTATTCACCCTGCTTCCGCAAGGAAAAGGGTGCTCACGGCATTGAGGAAAGAGGCGTTTACAGAATTCACCAGTTTGAAAAGCAGGAAATGATAGTTGTCTGCAAGCCCGAAGAAAGCCCCATGTGGTTTGACAAGCTCTGGCAGAATACAGTTGACCTTTTCCGTTCACTTGACATTCCCGTAAGAACTCTCGAATGCTGCTCCGGCGACCTTGCCGACCTTAAGGTCAAATCCATTGACGTTGAAGCCTGGTCACCCAGACAAAAAAAGTATTTTGAGGTTGGTTCCTGCTCAAATCTCGGCGATGCTCAGGCACGCAGACTTAAGATAAGAGTAAATGGCAAGGACGGCAAATATCTTCCTCACACCCTCAACAACACCGTTGTTGCTCCCCCCAGAATGCTCATTGCCTTCCTTGAAAACAATCTCAATGAAGACGGCAGCGTAAACATCCCCGCAGTTCTGAGACCTTACATGGGCGGCAAAGAAAAGCTTATCCCCGTTAAAAAATAATACTGAAAACTATAAGAGAGATGATTTTCCGGAAATCTTCCGTTAAATCATCTCTCTTTGCTTTTATCAGCTGAACTGCGGATGGTCTTTTATATCATAAACCGTCTTTATGCTTTCATCCGTCAGTATCAGCTTTGCACTTTCAAGCAGTCTTTCACAGCCCGCAGACTGATCGTGCTGCATATTTCTGAAATACCAGGTGGAATACGGAAAGGCACCGCAGGAGGCATCTATTTTTCTGTCGGGTGAAATGAAGCAGTTTTCCTTTTCAGCCTGCTGTTCATAATCCTCCGGCAGAGTTTTGCCTGTCGGTGCAGCAAAAGCGCCCATGGAAGCGGAGCTTGTGTGAACAATACCGTCGGAGCTTATTGTGCCGTCACCTATAACCGGAAAAATCGGCATATCGTAGCCGCAGAAAATAAAGAAGGAAATATGCGGAAATCTTGCGGCAAAGGCCTTCGGGTCCTTTTTGATTTCATACTCTCTGTCGGTTATCTTTCTCAGCTGAGCATGAGCGTCATCCGAAAGGAAGCGGGTTCTCAGCTCTTCATAATCACAGGCGGGCACAAGGGACCACATTGTTTCGCTATTCAGCACCACGGCCCGTGATGCGGATTCGATTACAGTATCAAGACTTTTATTGAGAACCTCGTCGGGCACAAGGGAAAGAAGCTTGCTCAGGCTGTCGCCCTTCTCCTTACCGAGAAGAATACGGAAAAGAGCTTTATAACCGTCGTAATTTATGTTTTTCTTCATCAGGTCGGAAATCATCACGGAGCCGCCGAAGGCAGGCACAATACCCACAATACGGTTTATACTGTCCTTATGGCCGTATCTGTCAAGGTAAAAAGAGGTAACTGCTCCTCCCATGCTGACCGCCACAAGATTTACCCTATCATGTCCCGTTTTGGCCTTTACATATTCAATGAATTCATCAAGGTCATCAACGGTTTTTGAAATTCTGCCGAAAATATCATAGGCAAAATAGAAAAGATGGTCTTCACCGATTTCTTCGGAAAGTCTGCGAACGGGAACCATACCGTAAATAAAGCCTTTTTCTTCATCGGAGCATTCACTGACGGGGCAGTTATAGCGCACGACCTCGATTTTATGCTTCGGTGTTCCGTCGGGATTGCAGGCAATGGTATCAAGAGCATTTTCGATTTCTCTGCCGAGAGCTTCGGTAAAGCCTGCGTCCCTTCTTGTTATAAGCATTTTTGCAAGAGGAACGGCAAGATTCTTTTTAAGTGAGCCTGTGTCAAATGTAAGAGGCCAGGCGCTTTTGATGCGCTCACCGTTATCATTTATTTCAAAGCTCTTTGACTGACCGAGGCCCGGAATAATGACCGTAGGGCAAAAGCCGCAGTTACAGCTCATTTTCTTCTCCCCTTTTATAATTTGTTTACATAAAGTCCTTCATATTTTACCGGATTCATACTGCCGGTAGTGTTGTCATAAATACGCAGTTCTATGACCTCACCGTTGTGAACATCGGCACAGAATTGGTAATATTCTCTTTTATCGGTGCCGACTTGAACATCAAGGGTATATTTTCTTATGGGAAGCTTGGTAAATTCACTGTTGCCGGTAACATAGCTTGTTTCCTGAGTAGTGTAGTCGGTCAGAATATACTTATTCCCGATTATTAAATCAACCAGTTCTTTTTCGGTCATACCGATATACATTTTTTCGGCAAGTTCGTTGCATTGAGCAATTTCGGAGGCCTTTATTATGTTGTCGCAATGATTCTCATAGGAAACATCACCGTCACTGAAAAAATAAATAAGTATGCCGTCGGTTTCGTTTTGGCTGACATAAGTAGTGTATAGGTCGTCTTCTTCCTTTATAACAAAGCCGGCTTTTTCAAGAGCTTCCTTGTCAAAACCCTTGCCTTCATTATCAAAAGAAAAGGTTTCGTCAAAAAACTTTTCCTGAGCTTTGAGAGCAAGTGATTTGTTATAGTGAATTTGAACATGAGCAGGTCTTTCCGGAGACGGTTTCCCTTTGAATTTTTTGGATAACAAACCGTATGAAAAAACTATTCCGATCATGAGAACGAAGGAAATCACATTCCATAAGGTGCTTTTTATTCCGCGTTTTCTGAGCCTCATTGTAATGAATGATACGACCAATACGGCTGCAATATATGCAAAGTTTAAAAGTAATTCCGCAAGCAATTGCTTGTCATTTACTATCTTTTCTAAAAAGGTGTGAATTACATCCATACTTATTTCTCCATAGCCTTCTCAAGCTTTGCTTTCCACTGTGCAGCCTTGAGAGGGTCATATTTTTTGGGTATTGAAAGGCCGACAGCCATGGCGGCAACACCCTTGACGGCAGCCGAAAGAAGGTCGCCGAAAAGTCCCTTGACCTTATATGCTTTCTTAAGTCTTGCCACAAGCTCGCCTGCGGAAACAAGGCTGATTTTGCCGTTGAGAATTCCGCTGAGCTCTTCATTGGTGATGATGTCACTCTCAAAAAGAAGCTTAAGCTCGTCTGTGTTGCAGACAAGAACGGCACGCTTTATCCAGTCGATAAGGCAGCTGACGGCACCGATTTTTTTGTAGTACATAACCTGATAATCCCAAAGAGCATCAACAGATACGGAATCTGCCTTAACTATGGCATCGCCGAGCATCTGACCGGCTCTGAGTGAATTGCCGACACCGCAGCCGAGAAGAGGAATGGGCATAAATGCACTGTCACCCACGGCAGCATAACCGGGTGCAAAAAGCTTTGACAGAGGATATCTGATGGGAATATTGGCAAAATCGCCGCCGCGGAGCATCTTTGTGCCCAGCCAGGGGTAATCCTCACGAAGCTGTGCATAAAGTCTGTCAAATTCCTCTTTTGTCATTCCGCCCGCCTTGCCGATAAATGCGGCGAATTTGTCTTCAAATTCGGGAACGCACCACGAAATGCACTTTTCACCCATATACTTAAGGTGCATGAGGAAATTATAATTTTCGGGCAGTTCAACGCCCTCGGCGTGCTCAAAGAAAGCATCCCATGTAAAGAATACATCGTCGTCATCCGGCTGTTTGTCAATACCGAATCTTGCAGGCAGAGACTCACGGAAGGGTGAATAAACACCGCTGGCATCAATAACAAGGTCTGCCTTTATTTCTTCACCGTTTACAACAATGCCTTTAACTGCGGTATTGTCGAAAATAAGCTTTTCAACCTCGGTTTCAAAGATGAACTTTGCGCCCTTTTCTTCGGCGGCTTTTACAAGCTGAGGAGCAAACACCCGTCTGTCAACGGTCCAGTCTCTTTTTTCGGGGGGCAAATCAAGCACAAGTGCCTTTTTTGAAAACGGGCCTGTAAAAGCACAGGCATTATCCTTGAATGAGCCCTCGGGCAGAGGAATGTTAAGGTCGGGAAAAACAGCGGATTCAATGGTATCCCAACGGTCTCTGCTGAGCTTGTCAATGGTGCTCTTTTCATAAACGGTAACATCATTTCCGCCTGCGGCAAGAACCTTTGCCGCCTGAAGTCCGCCGTGACCTGCGCCGATAATAACTATTTTATACATACTTATTTCCTCCCGAAAATTTATTTCTTTCTGTATATTGTTTTGAACGGTGTTGCGTCTTCATTGAGCATCTGAACACTGTCAATGCCGAACATATCAAGAACGGCTTCCCATCTTGAAACCATACCCTCCGCATATTCAACGGGAAGGAAGCCTGCGGAAAGATAGCATTTAACTGCGGTTTTTCTGCCCTCACTTGTGGTAAGGGAAACATATTCGGCACCTCTGTCACGCAGGGTTTTCTGAATAATCCAGCTCAGATATTTTGAAAGCCCTTTTCCGCGGAAATCGGGTCTGATGCCGACCCAGTGCATATCACCGACATTTGTGCCGCCCCAGATAAATGATGTGGCTGTGCCGATATGCTCGCCGTTATAATCGAGAAACCAAACATCCTCCTCGGGAACAATATCCTTGAAATCAAAGATTTCCTGCTTGAATCTTGCTTCCTCGGGGGTGGTATCGCCCTGGCTTTTGGTGCATTCATTCCAGATATGAATATCCTCGGGACCTTTATAATGTGAGAATGAATAACCCTCGGGCAATGTCAGCTCCTTAAGGGGGCTGTCCGTAAACCAATACATTTTAAGCTGTGAACTCATATTTATCTGACCTCATTTCTCAATTTTTACTCCGTAGCAGGCAAGCATGGGCATTCCGTCTGCCTCTCTGATAAAGAAAGCCGCCTGCTCTCTCTCCCAGTAGGCGTGGAATACGGCCTCACCCTCTATTTCACGCTCACCCGTAACCTTAACTCCTCCGCTGCAGGCACAGGCTTTTATACATTTCATCATGCCCTTTTCGTCTTCAATGTTCATGCCGGATGCAATGTCATCCATTGATTTAAGCACATGATTGCCGGCAAAAGTAAGAAAAATTTCATTCTTTCCCGTCTGCTTTATCTTATCAATGTTCGGAGCAAAGAAACCCGGCTGACCGTATTTGGCATGAAGCAGGGTCACGGCAAGGCGCTCGCCGATTATAACGCAGGCTCCGCTGCCGTTATGAATTCCGTCGGTTGTGTACATATCAAGAGTGGGAACGACATAAACATCGGGTATTGTGAGTGCCGCCTGCCTCTGAGACTCTCTGACAAGCCCCCAATATCTGTCATTTCCGTCACCCTTATATGAATGACGGTTGATCTGACAGGTAACGACGGGAATATTACCGAATTTTTCACGCCAGAGCCCTACGGCCTCGGTGAATTTTTCAAGGTAATTATATGCCTCCTCCTCGTTGGTTTCATTACAGCCCTGATACCATATTACAGCCGAAATTCTGCCGACCTCATCAACCATTGAAGCAAGGTCATCAAAAAGGAAGCAATCTTCCTCGGCAGGGTTCCACCTTTCAAGGGATGAGCCGCCCAGAGGTGCCGCCACAAGGCCGACGGGAACACCCAGACGCTTTGACATCATTCTGCCGAAGGAAAGCCCCGGTGATGTGCCGGAGGCAGGGTCATTGTTTCTGTATATGGGGTCGGGAACACTCGCAAGAGGATGCACGGCAAGAGCCCATTCACCTTTCTTATTGAAAACATGAACGCCGAGCTGAGGCGGGTCATAAGCAAAATCTCTGCCGTAGCCCGACATATTGCTCTGACCTGCCAGAGCAAAAATCTCGCCGACACCGACATGATAAGCACAGCCGATAAGTGCGGCCCACTCATAGGAATTGTTGACCGGGTCGAATTTTCCCTGAGTTTCTCTTGCTTCAAGTCTGTAAAGCCCGCCCTGAGGTATTTCAAGGTCGATTTTCCAGCCGTTTTCGGTTTTTTCACATTCCTGCCAGGGAACGGCAGTCATATTGTTATCCTCATAAAGCACACGGGCAACCACAAGAGCTTCATCGGAAAGCTTTGCTTCTGCGCAGAAGGTGCCTCTGCCGAAGCCGTCGGCATCACGCTGAATTATCGTATAATCACATATATTTTTCATATTGCCTCCGTATGTTTCTTGATAAAGCTCACTATGGGAGCAGGGTCTTCGAGGCCGTGAGGATGATGGTCACAGCCCGGCTTTACATAAACCTCAATATCAAGACCTTTTTCTTCATAAAGCTTTTTTATGAAAATACCGTTTTCGTCATAAGGAACGGTAGTATCGCTGTCACCCGCCGCAAGCACCACGGGAATGCGGTTTGCCGCCATTGCTTCAAGATGGTCAAGAGGCATATCACGGTAAGCAAGCAATTCACCGACAGACTCAAATTCCAGAGCCTGCATTATCTCGGAATTGTCACCGCCCAATTGATTTCCTTTTCCGAATCCGCAGGGGCAGCTCATATAGTTCACAACGGGAGCATCTGCGTAAATGCAGGCAACAAGCTCCGGGTAAAGTGAAGCAAGCTTCACGGCAAAAATGCCGCCGCAGCTCATACCCACGGGAACGCATTTCTTTTTCAGTGAAAATTCAGAGGTGACAAAACGGATAAATTCCGCTTTTCTGTCAATATCCTCACGGGTTCCCCATCGGTTTTTGTTTTTGATGAAGCCAAGAGTAAAGCCTTCGTTAAGCAATGCGATTTCCGTTTCGGGAAAAGCATTGAAATATTCGGTTTTTAGTATGAGAGAATTGAATTGCGTTGATTTATGCGGCTTTATGACCTTTGCGGGATAACCCTCAAAATCAAATTCAAGGCATTCAAATCCGTTCCAGTCCGTAACGGTAAATTCTTTAATATTCATATTTTCATCCTATTTGACAGAGTAAAGTATGATTTCGGCTTTCGGTGCATCGGCAACCGTAAGCTCAACCCCGTCATTCATCAGTTCTTTTCCGCTCAGAGTTACGAAATCAGTCTCCGAATCATAATTTCTGAGTGTATAATTACAGCTTTCATCAAGTCCGTTGAGTTTAAGCAGGTATTTGTCACCCGATACATTTTCTCTCTTGTAAATAAGGGCCACGCCCTCTTTTTCGTCACCGAACTGCATGGCATGATATTTATCAAGGTCTCTTGCGCCGTATGTCAGCGGATAATAATTCTTATCCATAAGGGAGCGTATTTCCTCATAACCCGCCCGCTGGGCGCAGGGTGTGATAAGACTTCTTTCGGCATATTCGCCGTAAGCGTTGAGCCCGGTTCCGTTGAGCGGAAGCCAGAATGAGAGACCGTAGGTCGTGCTCTGTGTTGCCTCAAGGCAGTCATCGTTAATTTTTCCCTCGGCATTTGAGCAGTTGTAATCCGTACGCCACAGAGGGATGCTTCGCCTTGACATTTCAAGGTCAAGTCTTCTGCCGCCGCTTGCACAGTTATCTATGATAAGTCCGGGATTTACCTCAATAAGAGTATCGAGGTATCTGTAAAGGTTGGCAACATAGTGATTTTCTTCAATGCCCTTTCTGCCGCCCCAATAGGTTTCGTCTGCATCCTCCCAAAGCGGAAGAGGAGTGAAATTGAAATCCTGACGGTAAAGGCCGACACGGTTTTCTTTTATTGACCCGGCAACAAGATTTCCGAGGAAATCGCAGGCACCGTCAAAGGCAAGATTTACCATATTTACATTATCGTCGCACTGAATAAGCCAGCCGTCATGCTTGATACATTCGTTATAAACAATGGTATCCTTACAGCATCTTTCCGGCTCATACCAAAGCAGGAGCTTCATTCCTCTTGCTTCGGCGGCCTCGGCAATCGGTGCAAGCCCGTCGGGGAAACGCAGCGGGTCGGCAACCCAGTTACCCACGCTGTCATACCAATCCCCGTTTATTTTATACCAACCTGCATCACGCCACAAAAAGTCCGTTTTATTGCAGGTGTTTTCATCATAGGAATTTATCTGAGCGATATATTCATCGGCATTTCTTCTGTCAAATTCTCCGGCTATAACCGTGCAGGTCAGCGGAAATGCGCTCTCGGTATAAACGCAGGCACTTTCAAAATTTCTGAAGGTGTTGAAGCCCTTCAATGCGTTATCGCCGTCATAAAAGGTTACGGAAACAAGAGGAGACCTGACCTGCTCACCGGGTGTGAGATATGCGCTGAAGGTTTCCTGCTTTGCTCTGACCTTAACGCCGTTTATTTTCTGAGCAATGCTTGTGTACCACTGCCCTGTCCAGCCCGCTGCCATAATTACGCCGCCGTTTTTACCCGAAATATTGAAATAAGGCAAAAATGTGCCGGAGCGTCCGCCGTCAGCGGTAAATGTCATGGGAAGCGGATTTACCGCAGTTTTGAGAAGCTCAAAATCCTCGGCTTTGTTATCGGAACCGCGGCTCACATAAAGCATGGGCTTTTCAATTTCAAATCTGCAATCGGCGGCATAAAAATTCTTTATTACCGGGGAATTTTCATTGCCGTTATTTCTGATAAAGACAGTCCACTCACAAGTGGCAAAGTCTTCATAAATCGTCGCCTCAACCGTTGCCGCAAGCTCGCTTTTCTTATGCTTAAGCTCAACAAAAACCGTTTTTCCTCCGCGGCGGTACTCACCCTTACGGCTTTCTGTGCCGGGCTTTATTTCCCAATCAGCGGAGTTTCTGCGAAAGCTTTTTCCGTCAACGGTAAAATCATAAGCCGGGGTTCCGCTGTCGGTAACGATATTCTTTTCAAACCATTCGCAGCATTGCTGCTTTTCACTTTCGCTGACCTTAAGCTCCGCCGAAGTAATACCCTCAAAATCAAAATATGTATCACTTGTCATATTCATGGCTGTTGAATCAACCCATTTTTTGAAATTTGAATCCTTTACCGCAAAGGAAGACACCACAAACATAAAAGCCTGCAAAAGGCAGAAAACGGATTTCAGATTAAATAACATTTACTGCACCTCATATTTCGGCAATAAGCTCAACCTCGCAAAGAACGCTTTTCGGAAGCTGCTTTACGGCAACACAGGAACGGGCGGGCTTTGAAACAAAATATTTTTCGTAAACTGCATTGAATGCGGCAAAATCGCCCATATCGGCAAGGAAGCAGGTTGTTTTAACAACCTTTTCAAAGGAGGTACCTGCCTCATCAAGAACAGCCTTGAGATTTTTGCAGACCTGCTCCGCCTGAGCGGAAATATCATCGCCGCAGATGTTTCCCGTAGCAGGGTCAACGGGAATCTGACCCGAGGTGTAAAGAAGATTTCCGGTTATCATTGCCTGACTGTAAGGACCTATTGCTGCGGGTGCATCTGATGTGTAAATAACTTTCATTTTATTAACCTCTCTTTTTATTTGTATATGAGTAAGACCATATCCGTGCAGACGGTCTTTCCGTTCATGTTTCTTTCGCCTATGTAATAAGTTCCGATTGAGCTTGCCGTAAACTCACTTTCGCCGGAATACTCACCGTTTACGGGGTCAAACCATTTGTATTTATAAACTGCGCCGGGTTCAAGTCCGCCGACGGTGCCTGTCAGCACCCCGGCATATTCCGACTTTGCGTTGGGCTTTGCGCCGACCGATAAATCACTGAATGAATAGAAATAAATTACGGCAAGGCTGTTATCCTCATTGCTTGCCATGCAGTAATAAACATCCTTTGAAGGCACAAAATACTTTTTGCTGTCAAACCTCGGTATCAGAGTCTGCCAGGCTATGTTTTTCATAAATGAGGCCATATAGCCGGATTGATATGACGAGGGATATTCAAGAGAATCCTGCCAGGTGGCGGCTTTCTTTTCAGCGGAGGTTATGGTATCTATTCCGTCGGAGGAATCATTTTCCTCATCGTATATGTTTGTGTAGCTCCAGGTGTCGTGGCCGCCCCAGCCATAGCCGTACATACCGCTCAGATAAGAGACCCAGCCCTGCATACGGGAGCCGAAATTCTTAGTCCAAAGATAGCAGTATGCCCCCTCATAATTGATTGCGGGCTTGCCTTGAGAGTTAAACCAGTAATCCTTTTCCGTTTTGCAGTCGGAGCGTCCGGTTTTGTTCGGGCTCCACTGAACTGCATACCAGTTGTGAGCAGGAACATTTCTGAAAGCGGAGGGCATTGCTTCCTTTTTATAAACCTTAAGTCCCTCTTCGTTTCCGTAACCGTAGGCGGAGGTTGCTCCGGAATATTCCTGATGAGCCGAAACGGGGTGAGAATAGGCATCATATTTTGCAATATATTCCGCCACAAGCTTATAAGGGTTATTCACATAGCTCCAGTCGGGGTGACTGTCATCGGTACGGTAAAAGTCATTATCGACCTCCTGGCCGAGAGTCCACAAAACGGGATAAGCGCCGTAACGGGCAACCCAGTAACGGGTAAGCTTTTCGAGATAAAGCTTCACGGAATCCGAAAGGTCATGAGCTGTCTCCGTTTTTCCTTTCACGGTTTCCGAAACGGTCTTTTCGGAATAACCGCCCATCCTGTCAATGAGAGTTTCCATGCTTGCGGGGAAGAAGAACTGAGAATTTGCATGAACAAGTCCGTTTTCGGCTATCAGCGCAAATTTGGCATCGTAATCCGCAAAGCCCGCCATATCCGCTTCGCTCACACCGTCCGTAAGCTCAAACTTTGCTCCGATAGGCTCGCTCTGAATAACGCTGAAGCCCTGAGCTGCTCTTTTTTCACTGATTACAGCCACCATATCGACGGTTTCATCGCCGAGGCTCCAGTGTGTGTCACCGAGATAAACAAAGGGCGTGCCGTCATCGTATGTAAAATATTTTCTGCCCTCTTTGGCGGTAACAAATCCGTGCTTATAAATGTCAAGATTTCCGCTGTATTTGCGGCAGTTCACCTTTCCGGTAACGCCGTCGAGAGCGGTGTTTTCTTTATCGGTGCAGGAGGTTATGAAGCTCCATTCACCCTCTGCGGGGCAGACAAATCTGACCTTCCATTCATTGCCGCCGTTCCAGAAGCCGGGAACGGTGTATTTCACTCCGCAGCCTGCAAGGTCAAGACTGAGCTCGGCATCGTCAAAGGGCGAAGCATAGCTTTTTTCGCTTTCAAGGGTTATTTCAACCATTTTCCAGGTTTCGGCTTCCAGCGAAATACGGCCTTCACCGTCAAACAGCTTACCGTCAAAAGAAATGTATGACGGTGATTCGGGCTCACGGGTCTGAGGCTCATCATCATTTATAAAGTCAAAAAGCTTTCCGAAAAAGCAGCCGAGGGACCCGAAAATTCTGTCAAAATATTTCACTGTGCATGGCACCTCCCGAGAGCCGTCAAAGGCATAAATCACAGCGGAAAACGAAGAAAACAGCATTACTGCACAGAGCAGAACCGATAAGAATTTTTTCATGCTTCACCACGCCCCAATTCAAGATATTCGTCAAAGGTGATTTTTTTGTCGAAATGACTTCCCGTAGTAATGTCAATAACTCTGTCCGCAATGGTCTGAACGAACTGATGGTCATGGGAAGTGAAAAGAATCGTCTGATTGAATTTGATAAGGCCGTCATTAAGGGAGGCTATGGATTCAAGGTCAAGGTGGTTTGTCGGCTCATCAAAAATAAGCACATTTGCCCCCGAAAGCATCATTTTGCAAAGCATACAGCGAACTCTTTCGCCGCCGGAAAGCACCATTGCCTTTTTGAGTGCTTCATCGCCGGAGAACATCATCCTGCCGAGCCAGCTTCTTACATCACTTTCAAAAATAAGGTTTGAATAGCCTCTGAGCCAGTCGATGAGATTGTCTTCAACGCCGTCAAAATAAGCGGAATTATCCGAGGGGAAATAGGAACGAGAGGTGGTGACACCCCATTTGACCGTACCCTCGTCCGGCTCAAGCTCACCGGCAAGGATTTTGAAAAGCGTGGTCTTTGCCACGGCATCCGTGCCGACAAAGGCAACCTTTTCGCAGGGAAGAATCGTAAACGAAACATCGTCAAGCACCTTGCGCCCGCCCACGGTTTTTGAAAGGCTTGTAACGGTAAGCAGGTCATTGCCGACCTCTCTGTCGGGCTTGAAGCCGACAAACGGAAAACGTCTTGATGAAACGGGAAGCTCCGTAAGGTCAAGGCTTTCAAGCAGCTTTTTACGGCTTGTTGCCTGCTTGGATTTGGAAGCATTGGCAGAGAAGCGTTCAATGAATTTGCGAAGCTCTTCGGCCTTGGCTTCATCCTTCTTGTTCTGTTCCTTTAACTGACGCTGGCGCATCTGGGTGTATTCATACCAGAAATCGTAGTTTCCGGTGTAAAGCGTGATTTTACCGTAATCAATATCAACGGTGTGAGTGCAGACGGTATTAAGAAAATGGCGGTCATGGGAAACGACTATGACCGTGCTTTCAAGGTCCATGAGGAAATCCTCAAGCCACATCACCGCGTCAATATCAAGGTGGTTGGTAGGCTCGTCCATAAGCAGAATATCAGGATTCCCGAAAAGAGCCTGTGCAAGCAGGACCTTGACCTTAAGGTCATTGGGCAGATTTTTCATAAGGCTTTCATGCCATTCATTTGTAACGTCGAGACCGTTGAGCAGAATTTCCGCATCACTCTCTGCACTCCAGCCGCCGAGCTCGGCAAATTCCTCTTCAAGCTCACTGACCTTTATGCCGTCCTCCTGGGAAAAATCCTCCTTGCAGTAAAGGGCCTCTTTTTCATCCATTATATCGCAAAGGTGCTTGTTGCCGAGAAGAACGGTACGGATAACGGTACACTCGTCAAAAGCAAAATGGTCCTGACGGAGCACTGATATTCTTTCCCCGGGCGTAACGCTGACCCTGCCGCCCGTGGGTTCAAGCTCTCCGGCAAGGATTTTGAGGAAGGTTGACTTACCTGCGCCGTTGGCACCGATAAGGCCATAGCAGTTGCCTCTCGTAAAAGTTATATCGGCATGGCGGAACAAAGCTCTGCCCGAATACTGAAGATCAACATCTATTGCGGAAATCATAAAGCATCAAACCTCTGTTTCAGATTATAGTTAGTTAAATTTTATCATATAATATAAAATAAAACAAGTAATAAAAAAGCACTCCGCACAAAAAGTACGGAGTGCCCTTTGAATTGACTTACGGTGTTTATTCAGCTTCCTGATATTTAACGGCAAGCTCTGAAATAGTGCCGTCATCAAGCATACCCTGAATAGCGGTGTTGATTGCATTGAGGAGCTCAGTGTTGCCCTTTGCAACGGCAACGCCGTATTCCTCTGCCTCGAAAGCATCGGCATCTTCAACTATGGTAAGACCTTCGTTGTCGCCTACATATTTCTGTGCGGTTGCGGAGTCGATAACAACAGCATCACATTTGCCGTTTACAAGCTCAAGAACGCATTCGGTGCCCTTCTTGAAAGCTTCATATTCATAGCCGAGCTTCTTAACGGCGATTTCGCCTGTGTAGCCCTGAACAACGGCGATTGATTTTCCTTCAAGGTCTGCAACGCTCTTGATGTCGGAGTCAGCCTTAACGATCATAACCTGAGTGGCGGTGTAGTAAGGAATTGAGAAATCAACGGATTTCTTTCTTTCTTCGGTGATTGTCATACCGGCAATACCGGCGTCAATCTGACCGTTCTGAAGAGCGATAAGGATTGAATCGAACTCAATATTTTCGATTGCGCCCTGAAGACCGTTTGCTTCGGCGATTTTCTTTGCGATAGCCATATCAATACCGTCATAGGTGTCGATAACGCCTTCGGCAGCAACAAACTCAAAGGGAGGGAATTCGGCATTGGTACCGAAGGTAAGATAGCCTTCCTTTGCGGTCTTAAGAGCAGTTGTTTCGGTTCCTGTTACTTCGGGTTCGGCAGTCTTTCCGCAGGCTGCAAATGCACCGAGAACACAAACAACGGCAAGAACGAGTGCGATTACTTTTGCATACTTTTTCATTTTTTGTTCCTCCATAAATTTAGTTGATTTATCCTAACCGGGTGGGGAAACCCGATTAAAGTACCTTACTTAAGAACAGCTTTGTTCTTTCATTCTGAGGATTTGCGAATACATCTCTGGGAGCTCCGCTTTCCATAACAACACCCTGGTCAATGAAAAGCAGCCTTGAACCGACCTCACGGGCAAATCCCATTTCATGGGTAACTATTACCATTGTCATGCCGGATTTTGCAAGGTCTTTGATAACATCAAGCACCTCTCCGACCATTTCGGGGTCAAGAGCTGATGTAGGCTCGTCAAAAAGCATGATTTCCGGGTCCATCGCAAGAGCTCTCGCAATGGCAACTCTCTGTTTCTGACCGCCGGAAAGTGAGTTGGGATAAGCCTCGGCTTTATCTGCAAGGCCTACCTTTTCAAGCAGCTCATGAGCTTTTTTGTCTGCCTGCTCCTTGTTCATTTTGCCGAGCATAACAGGGGCAAGGGTGATATTTTTCTTTACGGAAAGATGCGGGAAAAGATTAAACTGCTGAAACACCATTCCCATTTTCTGACGGATTTTGTTAATGTCAACGCCGGGGGCATTTATGCGCTCACCGTCAACATAAATTTCGCCGTCAGTTGCTTCCTCAAGCATATTGAGGCAGCGCAGGAATGTACTTTTACCCGAGCCGGAGGGGCCGATAACAACAACCACCTCACCGGGGCATATATGCTCGTCAATTCCTCTTAAAACCTCATTGTCATCAAAATGCTTTTTGAGGCCTTTAACTTCAATTATATATTTTTCATCTGTCATTGTCTGTTCCCCGCTTATCTCATATCGGATTTTCTCAGAACCTTTTCAATATATCTGAGACCGATATTAAGGATTTTGATGAAGACATAATAAATTACCGCTGTTGCAATAAGGGGCATGAATGCGCGATAGGTCGCACTTTTAATAAAGTCGCCCGCCTTCTGAATATCCATAAGACCCACATAACCGACTATGGCAGTTTCTTTGATAAGAACGATGAATTCATTGCAAAGTGCGGGGAAAATATTTTTTATTGCCTGGGGCAATACGATTTTCAGCATTGTCTGTGCCGAGTTAAGGCCCAGGGAACGGCCTGCCTCGGTCTGACCCTTATCAATGGAAAGAATACCCGCTCTGATGATTTCAGCAACATAAGCGCCCGAATTTATGCCGAACGCAACGGCGGCAATTATCCACTTTGACCAGCGTACGGAAGCAAAAATTACAAAATAGATAATCATAAGCTGAGTAACGGAGGGTGTTCCTCTGATAATATCGGTATATGTATAGCCGATTGCTCTGAGCCCTTTCTTTTTTGATAAATTGCACAGAGCAATAAAGAAGCCTATGATAACGCCCAATATAACGGCAAGCAGCGAAACCTTAATGGTAACGCCCATGCCTTTGACAAGAAGCATGTATCTGTCATCTGTCACAAAGCAGTCAATAAACTGCTCTTTTATGTTTTCAAGCCATTCGTTCATGAAAAGTCTCCGTTCGATATTTTCATTTTGAAATAATACGCTGTAAAACAGCGGATTATATTTTACAACATAATTCGGAAATAATCAAGTAAAATTACATTTTTTCGGAATATTTATTCAAAAATCCGGTATATTTTCATACCCTGCCGCCGTAAATTCCTTCGGCGCAGGGGCGGTAAATTCACATTTTTCTCCGCTTACCGGGTGAATAAAGCACACCTTGCCGCAATGCAGAAGCTGATGACCGAACTCCGTCATAAAGTCACCGTACATATTATCGCCCGCAAGAGGGTGACCGATATACGCCATGTGAACTCTTATCTGATGGGTACGCCCCGTTTCAAGCTTAAGGGCAACAAGACTGCTGCCGTTTTTTCTTTCAAGAACACGCCAGTGGGTAACGGCGCTTTCAACTCCGAGCTCCTCCGAGCAGGCGCGCAGGGTCTTCATGGGGTCCGGGCGGTAAATCGGCACATTGACTGTTCCTTCATCCCCCGGGTCTCCGCTGACAACGGCTGCATATTCCTTTTTTACCTTACCCGAAAGCTTACACGCCGCCAGGGGATTCAGCGCACAGACCACAAGCCCGGATGTGCCTTTGTCAAGCCTGCCGACGGCACGGAAGGTGCAGGGCTTCCCTTTTTTTGAAAGGTAGGCCGCCACGGCATTTGCAAGAGTATCGCCCTGATGATTATGGGTCGGATGCATCGCCATAAACGGAGATTTGTTTATAACGAGAATATCGTCATCCTCATAAATTATATCAAGGTCACATTCGGTATATTCGACGGTTTCCCGGTCATCGGGAATACTTACGGTAAGGCTGTCACCGCTTTTTAATCTGTCTATCGTTCTGGCAGGCGAGCCGTTGAGCATAATACCGTTTTCGGTATTTTTGATTGTTCTGATAAGCTTTGTGGAATAACCGTTTCTGTATTTGAGAAAAGTGAATATTTTGAGCCCGTCCTGCTCACTGTCAATAGAGTAATCAATGATTCTCGGCATTATATTCTCCTGATTGTACCGTCAAAAACAATATCGCATTCCGTTCCGTCGGGAACAGAAACAACACATTCATTCCTTTGTCTGTCAACGCTTACGGAAACTCTGCCGGCAGGAAGGTCAATGAAGCCCGACACATTTCCCGTCTTTTCGTTTGTCTTCGGCTCAATGATGATTTTGCCGAAGCCTTCCTTTGCTGAGCGGATTCCGAGAACATAATAAATCAGGTATTTTGCCGCACTGCCGAGCATTGGGTGTGACATTGAACGCGGATTTTTCCACTCCTCCCAAAGAGTTGTGGCACCGCTGTTCATCATAAAGCCGAAGGACGGATATTCTTCGCCCGAAAGGTAGTCAACGGCTTCGTCAAAAAATCCTTTTGCAAAGAGCTGACCCGTCACATAATCCGTGCCGAACATACCCGTGTCAACAGGATTGCTTCTGTATTTCTCCGCAAGATTTCTTACGGTTCTTTCATCTCCGAGGCCGATTTCAAGTGCAAAAGCATCGGCACCGTTTATACCGCCGGCAAAGCTGCCTGTTTTTTCATCAAAAAAGCTGTCGTAAATAGCTCTGACTTTCTTTTCACGCTTTTCGAGAAGCATGGCTTTTTTGTCTCCCCTGCCGATAATGTCAGCAAGCTCCGTCATTCGGTCAAGCATACGGATAAAGAAAAATGTGTTGACAAACGGCTCCGGAATAAGCGGCTTTTCGCCGTGCACCTCATGAGGGGCGCACCAGTCACCGAGGCACCAAAGCCCGGGCTGACCGGAGGTCACAAGGTCATTTTCGCTGTGTGCTTCAAGATAGTCAACATAAGCGAGCATACCGTCAAAATATTTTTTCATCGGCTCGGCATCGCCGTACATTTTGTAAAACTTATACGGCACCTCGGCAATGGCACAGCCCCAGCCGCCGGGGCCTCCGCCGCTGCATTTGTAAGGTGCGGTATATTGAACATTGCCCGAAATTCTGTCCTGACAGTCGGCAATATCCTCCATCCACTTAAGATAGAATTTTTTGCTTTCGAGAAGCAGCATTACGGATTCGCAGGCAATCTGGCCGTCGCCGGTATAGCCTCTGCGCTCAAGATGAGGGCAGTCGGAGGGAATTCCGGTGTGCATATTTGCAAGCTGAGTTCTTACAAAAGCGTCAAAAAGCCAGTTCAGCACCTTATTTTCACTTTTGAAGTCCGAAATCACGGGTGCATCGCAATGAATTACATCCACACGGACATTCTGAACACCTTTTGTTATTTCAAAATATCTGAAAGCATGCCAGGTGAACATAAGCCCGTATTCTCTCGGGCTTGCATCGGTTATAAATTCGGCATTCTGACCGTGAATCCATTTTTCGTGAAGACGGTTATTACCGTCAATTTCTTCCGAGCAGGTAACTCTGACGCATTTTCCCTTTTCGGCACACCCGAAAACACAGGTGCCGGTAATATTTTCACCCGCATCATAAATAAGTGTTTCTTCGGTTTCGCCGATAAGCACGGGGTCAATGCTTCTTATTATTTTATCGTTGGGGCAATCCTGAATGAAATATTCGGTTTCGGGCATTTCCGTTTCGGCGGCATTTTTCCATTCCGTATCGTCAAAATCGGGATTTATCCAGTTTTCGTCAAGGCAGGGTTTTGTATAATCCTGCTTTTCGCCGCAGCGGTATTCATAAAAGGTTATGGGGCTGTCATTCCATTTTATGCTTTTGTCGGAAATATATGTTTTTCCGCCGCACTCGATTTTATAGCACAGCACACAATCGCCGTCAAACTCCGGGTACCAGCCGGGGCCCACCTCGGCACAAACCGAATTCACGCCGTCACGGACAAGCTCCGTAATGTCATATTTCATGCAGTAAATACGGCTTGCAAGCTGCTCCGAATATTTATTGCGGCAATAAAGCCCGTCATAATCGTGATAAAAGCTGAAAACAGGCGCAAGGAAAGAATCATCCGGGCGCTTTCCGTTGATATATAAGCGGAAGAAGCCGAGACCGCAGACGGTTATCTCGGTCTTTTCTCCCTTTGCGGCATTGAATTTTCCCCTGAATCTCGGTGAAATACAATCATTGCCCGCTTTTACGAATTTTGCATTGCCGAAAATTTCATTCTGTTTCATTCCGATTCCTCAATCGCAGAAGCTTTTCATTGCTTCCAGTGTTTTTTCAAGAAGCTCATCAAGCTCCCAATCCAGCCGTTCCGCTCCCTCTGCAATAACATCTCTCGAGCATCCGGCGGCAAATTTTTTATCCTTGAATTTCTTTTTGAGTGATTTAAGCTCCATATCCGAAACACTTTTTGACGGGCGCATGAGTGCGGCCGCACCGATAAGCCCGGTAAGCTCATC
This sequence comes from Acutalibacteraceae bacterium, assembly GCA_045642725.1. Taxonomy (GTDB): domain Bacteria; phylum Bacillota; class Clostridia; order Oscillospirales; family Acutalibacteraceae; genus CAG-177. The sequence goes on along the minus strand of JAZUJJ010000077.1, from coordinate 1,615 downwards.
AACTGCAAAAAGCACCTTTTCCATGGTGTGAACGGGCTCAACATCACAGCATCTTCCGAAACCGTGACTTGCAACGGCGTGAATAAGCTTTTCATCAAGGCCCTTTTCTCTCATTATCTCCTGAGTTTTAATGCAGTGCTCCTGAGGATACATTTCAAAATCAAGGTCATGGAGCAGACCGACCAAAGCCCAGAAATCCGCTTCTTCACCGTAGCCGAGCTCGTTGGCAAACCAGCGCATTGTTCCCTCAACGGTTTCTCCGTGCTGAATATGGAAAGGCTCCTTGTTATACTCTTTCAGAAAAGCAAGTGCTTCATCTCTTGTCATAACCATAAACTCCAATCACAAAAAATCAGTTTCTGACTTAAAAATATTTGTATAAAATCACTTATACGCCTCAACATATTCAGCAAGAGAATTAAATATTTTTTTTAGTTCAAAATCATATTCAGACTGAAAAATCTCTCCTGTTGACGATTGCCAAATTACAATTCCATCAATCCCAATATCTTCTATCACATAGAGGTTGTCAAAAATATTTTTTTCAGCTTTGTATTTGTTTGTAACTGAAACTACATTTAGCCTTTTAGATGAACAAATACCTGTTAATTCATGCGATCCAAAAGAAGCAATTCCGTATGTGGAAATATACTGTTTATAATCTTCCGCAAAAACAAGGCCAAGTTTTTTTTCAGCCTCATTGATTTTTTCATTATCAATCGGTCCCAAAAAGCCAAAGTTTTCCAACTTACCCAACAATTCAACTATATTCATTTTCAACCTCCTACCAATATCTCTGCCAAGGATTTCCAAAAATCCGCTCGGATTTTATCAAATTCGGGTCTGTCAATTTCTGATTGTTTACCGATAATATGCCATATAGAATTATTGCCATTTTGCATATGTTCTGACTCAGTAAGAATAGCAAGTGTCGAATCATTTTTTTGACCAATATGGTGAAGCTGATATGATTCACCGGTAGAAGGGTCAATTGCAGAAAGTCCCTGTTTCATTCTTTCTATATTTGTCCTTCCCATTTCATCTTCAAAATCAAGATCAATTTTTCTAACGAGTGCAGTTTTTCCGTTAACCATTTGTGGCTCAAGTCCAGCTTCTTTACAAATGTTGTATTGATCCATTGATTTAAATTGTTTTATTACATCAATAGGATATTTTGATTCTTTTTGAACAATTGCTGCTTCATTCATTGTCAATCCGTTTGTTGTAGCACCTTTAAGAGCGAATGTCTCTTTTGCGCCACCAGCAAGTGCACCCGAAATAGCCCCCCACTTAAATCCTTCGCTACCCTTAACAGCAGCCTCGGTTAATGCCTTATCAAAATTTTTTGTTTCTATTCCTGTAAGAATACCTGCTGAAAGTCCGCTAATAAGGGTACCAGAAAGTGCAAAAGTTGTTGCTGATTTTGCCGAAGCAGCAAAAATAATACTTGCAGCGGGCATACCTGCACCCGCGGTTACAACAGAAACGGTAACACAAGTAAGTATAACACCACTACCGATTGCAACATTTTTTAAAATTTCTTTTTCGAATGAATCATCATAACCTTCAAAAGCTTTCACTGCTGTTTGGTTATTGCTGTCTAATGAAAAAATAA
>JAZUJJ010000076.1:0-2730 GCA_045642725.1 Acutalibacteraceae bacterium | reverse complement strand
CGACCACGGCAATTCGCTGCTCAACTTTGCGGCAAAAGACAGCCTGAACAGCATAAACAATCTGAAGAAATATGCCGATACCGTTCTGCCCTGCGTATATGATGACTTCATAGGCGAGGCAAAAGCGGTTCTTACTCACGAGCAGAAGAACGCATTGAGAGGCTTGCTCGACTTCCGCTTCAAGCGCCACAGCAGATATAATCTTGACAGTGAACGCCTGAAAATGCTCGAAAAAATCATCGGTATGCGTGCCGCGGAATTGTTGAAATAAACTGAATGATTAAGGTTTGAGCACTCATGCATTGGATCAATTACTTTAATGTTACACAAGCGTTCACGCCAAAATGGAGGTCAACCGTGAAAAGAATAATAAGTTTTTTATGATTATTGCAGCATTTATTAATGGTCATCTTATGCAGATTGATGCCAGAATCGAGCCTGAAAAATTTAACATTATATCTCTTGATACATCCGTTCTTCCGGACCCGATAACCGACTATTCCGAAAACTTTATTCAGTTATCAGACGTAAATATGCATTACAGAATATATGGATCAGGCAAAAAGCCTCTGATATTGATACACGGCAAGGCATTCGCAGGCCTGCTCAAAAGATATTTCTGATTATTAAGCATTTTCTTTGAATATTTTATAAGTGTCAAACGGGCTTGCAGCTTATTTGTCGTTTAAGTCTGCAAAGAAATACCGAAAGATAATCGAAAATCACACAAAAACGCAACAAACTGAGTATTGAAAACAGGCGATTTTCTTCTTATAATGAATATGGTGTTTTTTATCCTTGCGCTGCAGTTTTTTGAGATCCGATAAACATTCAAAAAAATCAGCAGCTTTTTTGCAATGCTTCGTATAAAGAAATGCAAGGAAAAAACTTGCCAAAGCCGTAACATTTTCCGCTTTACTGCGTATTGGAAAATGAAATCAAAATCTGAAAGGAGCAACCCACCATGAAAACATCCGAAGAATCAAAAGCCCTCAAAGAAGAAGATCTGGAACAGGTCACCGGCGGCGAAAAGGAATACGATCCGAACATAGGGACCTATATACGACCTTCCGATTCGGAAGAGTGCGAATATTGTCCCCTGCCTTCCTCTGCCTGCCAGAACTGTAAAAATAGGAACCCGAACCTCTAAACAAGAAGCTCGCAGAGCTGACAGAGTAAGAGCTTTCCTGCAGCCCTCAAATGTATCTACCCGCGTTATATCGTACAATACGCCGTTGTACCGTATAACGTGGGTGTTCGTTATTTCGGGGGTATAATTCACGGTGAACAGGACTTCTTCCTTGCCGGATAACTGCCGGAAATACGCCCATACCGGTGCGTAAATGGGTTCAAGCCTTCATTTTTGCGGGCAGACAGATGACTCTGTTGGCATTCAGCGTTTCGGGAGGTACAAATTTGATAATCTCTGACAGAAAATTTCAGAGATTGTTATTTTTTTGTATTATGATATAATGCATCCGTAAAAGCATTAGGGGTGATTTTTCATGAAAAATACGATCTCTGTTTTTTTCCCCAATATTCTTGATGCGGTAAATCAGGATAATATATCGTTAAGTGAAGCGATCCTCACGGTAAAATCGGCGGGAATAAAAGCACTTGATTTTGATTTTGAACTGTTAAAAAACGGGCTGCCGGATGAAATAACTCAGGCGGGAATGATGATCAACAGCATTTACCGTTTTATTGATTTTTCTCAGGAGGATGCCCTGCAAAAAGGCACCGGGCTTATCGACACCGCCCAAAAATATAATGCCATTGCCATGCTTGTTCCGAACAAATTCGATGAAGAGAGCATCGGTATATTAAAAAGCAAAAAAGGTTATACGGATATTTTCAATGCACTTGACCGGCTGCCTTCCGCCGTGATGATCGCCGATAAGATCAAAAGGCTTTCCGAATACGGCAGGCAGAAAAGCGTTAAGGTGTGCGTGGAAAATTTTGATTCGCACCGATCATTAACGGAGAGGGAATACGAGCTTGCATGGCTGTTTTCAAAAGCACCGCTTTTGCAGTTCAATCTCGATACCGGGAACTCAGTCACCTGCGGTGAAAATATAACGGATCTGTATGATTCATTCAATTCAAGGATCGTAAATGTTCACTGCAAAGACCGGGTCATCACAGATAACGGCTTCGGCGTTACCGCCGTCGGCGAAGGGCAGATGCCCATAAAAGAAATCGCAAACGCACTGATCGAAAAGGGATATACGGGCTCATTTTCGATCGAAGTTTTCGGAGTTGAGAATCCGCTTGAAGCAATACTGAAATCAGCAAAAAATCTTGATGAGATGTTTTACGGTTCTGCCGGACAATAATAAAAGCAGAGAACAGGCGGATTCAAAGCGGTAAAAGCTTTTTATGCGGAGCTTGGCGACGAATATATGAAGGCGTTCAATGATATGCTTGTGCTTGATGCCGTTATTCTTAACGCCGACAGGCATTACGGCAATTTCGGTTTTCTTGTTGACAGCCACAGCAACAAGATTATTGGTCCCGCACCTCTTTTTGACCACGGTAATTCGCTGCTCAACTTTGGTGCAAAAGACAGCCTGAACAGCATAACAGATTTGAAGAAATATGCCGATACCGTTCTGCCCTGCGTATATGATGACTTCATAGGCGAGGCAAAAGCGGTTCTTACTCACGAACAGAAGAACGCATTGAGAGGCTTGCTCGACTTCCGCTTCAAGCGCCACAGCAGATATAACC
>JAZUJJ010000075.1:0-19972 GCA_045642725.1 Acutalibacteraceae bacterium | reverse complement strand
TTCCTGAGTCTCTTCATAGAGCTCATTGAGCTTTTCGTATGTCTCGATGCTTTCCATTTTTTCCTGTGCATCGGTGATAATGGCTTTAACTTCGTCGGAATAATTATCGGAGCCGAGCTTCTCATTATACTCGGCGGTCATGTTCTCATAAAGCTTCTGATGATTGATTTTTTCTGTGTATTCATCAACGATATTTTCTATTTCCTCTGCCGTTTCGGCATCGGCTATCTTTTCCTTTGCCTCTTCGGCAAGAGTCTTGACGGCATCGGAATCCGCGGACTCGACAAGCCCGTCGATGGCATCGACTGCATCTTCCTTTGCGGCGGCAAGCTGATTTTCGGTATCGGTGTAACCGCAGATGTCGCAGACGAAGTCATCCATGCCGGTGTGCTTAGCGTAAGCCGCACCTTCTATGCCGCAGGTCGCGTAATCTTCAATATCGCAGTCATCGGCTGTGCAGGCGTACCAGTGTCCGTCGGCATCGTATGACCATTCGGATGCGAATTCATGCTCATGAACGATAAAGGTTGCCGCAGCCTGACCGTTTACCGCGTAAAGGTCGAAATCGTCTTCGCAGGAAAGGATGATGTGGTAATCCCCGGCGTCTTCGTCCCGGAACGGGTCACCGAAACCGGGGAAAGGAACGAAGTAGTCTTTAGTACCGTCGTTGAAGTTTATACCGAAGAGCCATTTGCTTTCCGCTTCATCATAGTGGTTGATGAGAGTGGCGGTAAGGCGTGTGTCCATTGGGATTTTGAGCGCCTGCGCGGTATCGTTTCCAATGAAATCGCCTTTGCTGATAAAAGTGCCGGTGCATTCGGCGTAAAGGCCGTCACCCGCCTCGCCGGGGTAAACAAACCAGCCGAGGTCAAGAAGGTCATTGAAGTTATAACAAACGGTATTTTCACCATCATACTGAGTTTCGGTAAGAACACCGAAATAACTGGCAACACCGCCGTTGGGAGAATCGATTTTCTCGTCGGGGTGGTTTGTAAGGCAGATGGTAAAGTTCGGGGCATTCGTTTTGAAGTCGATGGTTGTTCCGTCCATTGCTGTGGTGAACTTGGAAACAAGACGTGCCTCGGTATCGGTGGTTACATGAATCGCGGCATCATCATCGACCGAAATGTCGCTGTTGCCGGTGCCGTGGAAAATCCAACCGTTATTGTAGTCGGGAGCATCTTCGGGAGCCACGTAGCACTTATCAAGATTTTCAATTGCCGTGGCAAGAGTCTCGGCATAGGTAGACATCTTTCTTATAGCGGAAGTCTTGCCGCTTCCCGCAAAAACCGAGGCGAGTCTGTTTGTATAAAAATAACCGTATGTGCTGAGCATGGCCGCCTGGTAGGCTTCCCACTCACCGTTTTCACACTGATAGTCACGAGCCTGTCTGTGCAGGGCATCTTCCTGCGCAATCATGGCACTGAGGCCGAAATCATCATGTAATACAATGTTGATATCGCTGACAATGGCCGTTGAGCCTACATTGTATTTATAGTTGCCGTACCTTTTGTAAGGGTAGGAACCGTCGGTATAATCGCCTGTCGAAATTCTTACCCACTCAGCAGCTTTCTGCTCATCGGTCAAAGCATCATAAGCCGCTGTGGTCTTAAAAAGTTTGAGCGTTACCTGTGAGTTTTTCGGGATGGTAACCTCATCATTTACCAAAGCAATATAATCACTGACAAAGTTTGCGGCAGTTGCTCCGTATGAGATTGCGGCTGCACCGGTTATATCAGCGGAACCTGCGTTTTTTATTGTAATAGTTGCGCTGCAAAGCTCTTCTATGGAAGTTGCATAGAACCCCTTCGGATATTCACCGGCAATACCGATTTTGGAAATGGGATAAGGCAAAGCATCGGTTGCAAGGCCTTTGTTTGCGCAAAAATAGACGCTGTCAACAAGTCCCTCGTCAATAACGGCGGAGCTTTCATCCAAAACATTATAGGTAAAGGTTAATGAACCCGGTGCCGATGACGAGACGCTGCCCGTAACATTTACCGTCTCATTCCCTTCGGCAGAAACAGTAAACGGCATTTCGGGAGATGTGAAATTAAAGCCGTCTGTGATTTCAATGGATGTTATTTCATAAGAGTAATCCTTATTTGTGTTGCGAACAACCACATCCATTGCGATATTGCTGGTCGAACTGGTGACAGACTTACTGTATTCATAAGTCGGGAAACTCCAGTCTGCAGAAGTGGGTTCTTCGCCTTCTCCGACGATAGAGTAAGTCTTAAGAGCAGTGCCGTCCCAGGTGATCGTCTGACCGACGCCTGCGGCCTCATCCATTACCTTGCAAGCCTGGCGGATATTGATATTGTCATCCGCAACTTCTTCATAGGGATTTGTTGAAAATCCTCTGTAAATCTTAATGGGCAGTGCGGGAATTCCGTCAAAGAGATAGTCATTCTCCATGGTGGAAAGCATTTCATCGCACAAAAAGATTTCGCCTGTTTTGCCCACAAGACCGGCATCGTCTTTCACTTTCATGGTTACCGTGAAAATTTCGGTCTTCTCTGTGGGCAGCATATAGTCGGCATCTTTTTCGGTGTTGCGTCCGAATTCCTTCACAACAAAGTTATACTTTGATACCGTTTCCTGATCCCACTCAGCGGGATAAAACTGTCTGGATTTATTCAGGGTGCCGTTGAAATAACCGTATTCTGTGTAGAGAGGATAAGAATTCACATCAAGCAGATCTGTGATGCCGTCGGCATAGGTGATGGATGAACCGTCTGCCTCGAAAACAGCTTTATCATAGGCAAAAGCCACACGGAACTGACGAAGAGGAAAGTCGGCTTTGATGGAAAATGTAACATCAAATGTATCACCGGGCTTGAGAGAAGCGGAAGCATCCGTATCAAGATACAGGGTGGCATGGGCCTTACTCTCATCACGGTTGACGAAAACAAAAACCGTATCGCCATATTCATTGTACGCAACCTCATCGCATGCCCAGGCTTCGTCAAAAGCACCCAGGCACAGATTATACGCCGCAGAGATACCTTCTCCGGTTTCAAGAGCGGTTTCAGCCGCTTCTCTTGCCGCGAGAATAGCAGCCTCCGTTGAGTCCTTGTAATAATGCGCATTGCGTTCATTCGGAAGATGACTCAGGACACCATCCAGCTGTGAAGCTGTAGCTGCGGAGGCAGGAACTGCCATAATGGGCAGGACCGTCATCAGCATCAGCAGCGAAAGCAGTATTGACAGGGGCTTTTTGATTTTACTCATTTTTCTTTTCTCCTCATTTGATATATTTATTTCAGTGCATATTAAACCTGTATTTTATACATCACAGATGAACTGAAATAATTTAAATTTGATTATAATATATGATAATTTAATTTTCAATATCCTTTTTGTATTTTCTGAAATTTCACTTTTTGTATTTTCTGAAATTTCACACATCAAAATTATTTGACTTAAACAGAATTGTTGATTATAATAAAATTACAAATTTCATTGAGGTGACGCGTTTTTATGGCTTTTACTTTTTTTCACGCATATATGCCGAAGGTTTTTGAGGCGCAGATAAATGCGGGTCTGTTCAAAGCAAATGACGGAATAAGATTTTGTCAGAGCATAGATATTGACGAAAATCTGAAATTCAATAATCTTGCAGGGGTTGGCGGAGAACTGTATAATTTCATCAAAGACAATAACTGCCCGTTGTATATTGACAGACTTCAGGGAGGATGCTTCTTTGAGGGTTACGACTATGATATGAAGCTTGTGGGCACTTACCGTGAAATGCTCGGCGAAAAGTTTTTCGGTTTTCAGATGCACGAATGGATGTCAAATTTTATCAGTGACACGAGGAAGCTCGTTGACGGAAAGTGTCCCGAGCCGTGGACGGAAGAAAACATCATTGCCACCCTCAAACGGGATTTTCCGTTTCCGCATATTTTCACCGAAGCAATGAGTGCAAAGGAGTTTGCAGAGGCCGGGCATATAACCGACCTGAGCAGATACCTTGACACCATGAAAGCTTTGTTTGCAAAAAGACAAAAATATACAGACGGAATGCTGCTTCCCTGCGACAGCGCAATACTCGGCTATTCTCTTGAATTCAAAAACGGCGCAAAAAGAGTAATGCCCGAAATCGGTCAGCAGACTCCTCACACCTCGGTTCAGATCGCCTATGCAAGAGGAATGTCAAAGGCATACGGCAAAAGCTTCGGCACATATTATGAGCCCTGGGGCGGAAAACCGTTTTCCGCCTGCAATTATCAAAAAGACGGGCTGAACGAGTGGAACATCAGCGAAGACAGCTTTCCTTTCAAAACCGCAGGCGGCAACGGGGGAAGCTCACGCTCACTGCAAAAGAGAATGTATTTCTGCTCATATATGTCGGGTGCGGAATTTATTTCGGAAGAGTGGGGGCTTTGCAACACATTCCATGACTGGAATGACTTTGAGCTTACCCCTTACGGGCAGATAAAAAAGGACTTTATTGATTTCACCGAAAAATATAAAAATATCGGCAAGCCGTTAACACCGATAGCGGCGGTAATTCCGAAAGAAATCATTTCACTTGATAATATTGATGCAAGCGGTGATTATCTTTCATTCAAGGTTGACGGTGAACTGAAGCGTAAGCTTGATGTTATGCGAAACGGGCTTCGCAGACTGTTTGCTTACGGAGAAACCTGCGGCAACGAAAACGGATGTCTTGTCAACAGACTTCTGCCCGACGCCGTTGATATCGTAAACGAAGATGTTTACGATGAGAGTAAATATGAATACGCGGTAAATCTTACGGGTGATGAGGCTTTTGAAAAGAATCACAAATGCTGTTCCCTTGACGATGTGCCCGGTTTGCTCAATAAGCTTCTGCCGTGCAGGGTAACCGGAGGACTTCATCATATAGTAAATAAAAACCCGGAGGGTGAATATTTCCTGACCGTATTCAATAATACCGGTATTGTCCGTTCGGTTGAAGAGGGCGAATACGGGCTTAAAGAAGCCGAAAAGACCGTGCAGGTCGAATTGAAAGACGGCAGAAAGCTTTCCGCACTTTACGGCAATTTCAGAATTGAAGAAACCGACGGTAAATATTACATAACCGTTCCCGCAGGAGAACTGTTTATCGGAAAATTCTGAAAAATTTCACATAAAACAACCTCCCCGATTCCGGATTATTCCGGGTGGGGAGGTCGATAAATAACTATGCAGGAATTTTATAATGTATGATACCTTTGAAAAAAATCTGTAGCCCTTTTTCAAAAACTGTCGTATAAACAGATGTAAGACAAAAATAAACATCAGTTTACGGAGGCTGTAATTATGAAAAACACAAAAGCAGAGCTTAAAGATAACGAGCTCGAAGAAGTAAACGGCGGAAAAACAGACAGCTTTAACAATATCACTATCGGTGATATAACAGGCACATTAACATCTGAAACCAAAGACAAAGCACCCGTTGCGAATGAAGTTGGCTTCTTTCCAGGACTTTCGGGTTTTCCTTGATTGCATGAGGGAATTTTGAAAATGTTTGCCGAAAATAAAAATGAGAACACATATTCTTATGTAGCAAAAATTGTTTTAACCGACCTGCTTTGCGGGTCGGCTTTTTCTGTCTCCCACGCGGATATGAAAAAGCTTAACCGAGTGAAGATAAATCCGAACTCACCTTGAATACGGATCTTTTTCCGCCCAACTTTGCCATCGTCATTGCAAGCCGCCAGCCTTGCTGCTTCCTCTTCCTTGTTGTACGAAAAAATATCTCGTATCAAGGCAGGTTTTATTTCGATTTAGAGCGGGCAGATGCAAGGCGACCGATTGAGGAATACTGTATGTATTCCGAATGAGGGCAACGAAGCAGATGTTCGTTATAAATTGAAATAAAATGGGTTCGGATTATCCTCACTCGGTTAAGCAGATGTAACACAAAAACGGAGGTGTACAAAAATGAAAAACAGAGCAGTCAGAAAAATAACGGCCGTAATACTTACGGTAATTACCGTATTCTCAATATCCGCAACCGGCTTAAGTGCAAGTGCTGCTGATGATTATCTCATTCCCGAAAGAATGGCGTCGTCAATAATCACCACCGCGGCAGGCGTTATTCCCGTGGTCGGTTCTTTGGCGGCAAAGGCATTTGAACCGCTGATTACAAAAGCTCTGGGAATCAATGTAAATGCACAGATTCTTGATAAGCTTGATGAGATCTCCGAAAAAATCGACAATATTTCCTTACAGATGGATCAGAATACGCAGACGATTCTGCAGCAGCTTTACGGCGTGAACCTCAACACATTCAATGACAGAATCACAAGCTTAAGAACCATGGTCCTTGCAAAGTACAGACGGCTTGAAGCCATTGAAGCCGGTGCAGATACAGCCTATAACAGAGAGTTTCTCACTGCAGAATTGCTTAAATTCGATTATGACAACAAGGATGATTTTGCAGTTCTCGCCGAATCTCTGGCAAAGTATGTTAAAGGCACACAGATCACTCTGGTCAGTAATGAAGGCATCTACGCTTTTGCTTACAAGGCAAACTGTGCAGATTCCGTTCTCGGCTGTGAGGCGGCAGTAAAGACAGCCGGATATGTAAACGAAGTAAATGAAGTGCTTTCCGCCGCATACAAGCTGATGATGATTGTTCTTACCGAAAAGATTTACGTTTATCAGAATTATGCCGATATTATGACGGCAGCAGAAACCGACGCAGAGCTTGCAAACACCGTTGCCGGTACAAATATGACAGTATACGGCAGCAAGGTCAATGCTAACGAGTGGAACACAATTCTCGGCGATGAAGAAACAGGCTATATTTACGAATACAGCATCATATTTGATATGGATGACAGCCGCAGTGCAGTGTCAAAATATAACAGCATGGTTATGGAGAATTGGTTCAGCTTCATCAGCGGCACAAAGTACGGTACACTTACCGCAGCCGTTGAATATATCCCCCTGGGTGCGGAAATCGGCTGCACCACAGTTGACAGATGCGGGCTTAACAGAGATGTGGGCCGATACAGCTGTGAAAGCATGGCAAAGAAAACAACCGCCGAACTGAACAGCAGAATTCATTCTGCTCTTACCAAGGAACAGCTTCAGAAGTTATACAGTCACCTTTGCACAGATCCCGTATTCCTTGATGAAAACGGCAACAGACAGACGATATTTGCAATCCTTGAAAATCTGGGATTTAACTTTGACGCATGGAGATATTCAGACGAATATGCAGCTATTGAATCCTTAAGAAAAGCCCTTGAAGAAATCTTCAAAGAACAGGGACAGGAAGCAGATTTTTCCGGTTATGCATTTATTCCCGTGTTTGCACTGGATGCAGCAAGCAAGTGGAAGAATGTTGACAACAGTATGGAAAGATATTGGGATGAAACCGCAAGCTATACCGCATATATGGGAAATGATGCCGGTGTAACCGGAGCAAAGACCATTCAATATTACCATTATCACGAGGCACAGGGTTGTTATTCCAAAGAAACAGGCGACCAGACATGGTATGCTGTTATGTACTTCACCGCTGCATAACAGAAAGACCGAAAAAAACAGCAGAGCTTAAGTGTAATAATCGAAATATACTGATTTTGGGGCTGATCAAATGAATTACAGAGAAGTAACGAAAAAGCTTGACAGAGCTTTTATTCCGGACGGCGAAAAATATATTGCTCATCTGAGAGATATGATTGCCTGCCGCACAATTTCCGACGAAGAGCATTACAATAAGGCGGAGTTCGATAAATTCGAAGAGGTTCTTAAAAAGAATTATCCGCATATTTTCGGAAAATGTGAAAATATAGAGCTTTGCGGCAGTACCTTTCTGAAAATACCCGGAAAAAAGGCGGAGTCACCTCTTGTGCTTATGTCCCACAAGGATGTTGTCTTTGAGGGAAAGAAAAAATGGAAGGCTCAGCCCTATGACGGAAAAATCATCAAGGGTAAGATGTTCGGCAGAGGAACTTTTGACTGTAAGGGTTCACTTTGCTCGCTTTTTGAGGCCGTTGAAAGCTTGCTCGAGGAAGGCTTTGAGCTGACAAACGATCTTTATATTTTTGCTTCATCAACAGAAGAAACCGCCGGCCCCGATGCTCCGCAGGCAGTTGAATATTTTCGTTCAAAGGGTATAATTCCCGGCCTTGTTATTGACGAGGGCGGTGCCGTTCTGCGCAATCCTTTCCCTTCGCCCTACAAGAGATTTGCAATGATAGGTGCAGTTGAACGCTCGAGCGGCAGAATGGTTTTTGACTGTGAAAGTGGTGAAAAAACCAAGGAGTTTATGAAAAAAGCGATTAAGCTCCGCCCCGGAGTTTATGATATGTATCCCGAGGTGTCAGGGCTCGTTCACGGCCTTGCGGATTATCTCAGTGCGCCTCTGGGAAACATTGTCGGTTTGCTTGACCGTCATCACGGAGCGGCAAAATTCATCCTTACCCATTGCGGCCCCGATGCCCGTTCATTCTGCGGTGCTCTGACCGGAGCAAACATTCCCTCAGACGGGGAGAAAAAAGCTCTGGAAGAAAAGCACGGTAAGCTTAATAACCCCGTGCGTGTGTTTGTTTCGGGTAATTTTTACAACAAAATCGAAAAACTGACCGACGAAATGAAAAAGCTTGCCGCCGAAAGCGGAATGAAGCTTGTAACCGAAACGATACGCGAAACCGAAAGTCCGGTGTCTCCCGAATCGGCGGGTTATAAATTTGTCGGTGATGTGGCAAAAAAGGTTTTTGACAATATCGGTGTACTGCCGTACCCCGTACTGGGCAGAACGGATTCACGCTATTTTATCGGCTATGCAGAGGATGTTATACGCTTTATTCCCGTGGAAATTTCGCTTTCACAGATGATGAAATTCCATTGCCCCAATGAGAATATTTTTGTTTCATCTCTGCCGGGTGCCGTGAAGTTTTACAGAGAAGTAATTTGTCAATATAACGATTAAAAACCGGGTCGGTTCAATAAAATATTCAGGAAAACGGAGAGATGGTTTTAACGGAATGCTTCCGAAAAAATCATCTCTCCGAATTGTTTTTATATATAGTTTATTGCGACCATCAGCATCATGAATCCTGCGGCTGCCGCAAATTCGGCAGCGAAAAGCTTCCAGGACCATTTGAGCCATTTACCGTAAGAAACACCTACAAGACCGATGGCGATTATCATTATTCCGCTGGTGGGGTAGAGCAGGTTGGTGAAGCCGTCAGCCATACAGAAGGTGGTAACAACGCTCTGACGGGTAATTCCCACAAGGTCAGAGAGAGGTGCCACAAGAGGCATAATGAGAAAGGCTTTGGCGGTACCGCTGCCGATGAAGAATTCAAGCAGAGCAATGACAAGGAAAAGAAGCAGAATGGCGGCGTACGGTGAAAGACCCTGCATTACATTATAAACATTGTAAAGAATGGTGTGCATTATTTTGCCTTCGTTGAGCACATAAGAAATGGCAATAACAAAAACAACAAGAGGAATTGCGGGGGCAATGGTTTTTGCGCCTGTGAAAAAGCTCTTCATAAGAGGCTTTCCTCTCAGGCCTGTGAAATACCCGGCAAGAAGTCCGCCGACGGTGAAAAGAACACCCATGGCAGGCAGGGAAATTGTTCCGCCCATATTCAGCACAAAATCAAGGATAATGAAAATTCCGTCAATGAGTATGCAGATAAGAAAGGCTTTGGTGCCTTTTTTCTTTTTTTCGTCTGCAAGCACGGCATCCATGTCGTCAATGGTGTATTTTGTTCTGAGAGCTTTGTCTGTTTCGTAAGAAACGGATTTCATCGGATTTTTTTCGATTTTCTTTGCATACAGGAAAAGAAAGGCATATAAAATGGCATAGACAACCACAAAGATTATACATCTGAGCCAGAGACCCGAAAAGACTTTAAGGTCGGCAAGCTTCTGAACGGTTACAACATTAAATGGGTTAAATGTGGCGGCGGTGAAACCCCAGGCAACGGAAACAAGGCTGAGGCCGAGACCCACCATGGAATCCCACCCGAGGGCAAGTGAAATTGCCACCGCTATTGGTACGAGGGTTATGGATTCTTCAAGTATGCCGGCAGTTGAGCTTAAAAGCATACAAACAAACATAACGATTGCCATAAGCAGATATTTTTTGTTTTCAAATCTCTTTATGAGTGATGACATTATGTATTGCAGAATACCGCATTTGTCAAGAATAAGGAAAGCACCGCCCACAAGCACGATTATCGCAATTATGGCAACACCGGTGAGTGCATAGCTGCTGGTAAAGCACATAATGGGGGAAAGGATGATTTTCCAGATAGGTATTTTGTAGTCGATGGTCTGATAAGTGCCGTTTACGATGGATTCGTGACCGTCAACATCAATTATCTGATATTCGCCTCTGGGGAGAGTCTGGGTCATAATACCCACAAAAGCAAGGATGGCAAGCAGAACAAGAGTTATTGCCACCATGGTCTTTTTGTTGAGCGAAAGACCGGAGCCGCCCTCCTGTTTTTCAATATTTTTGTTTTCTTCCATTTTTTTGCCTCCGAATGTATGAATATGAGAAATTATACCATTAAATTTATAAATATACAATATAAAATAATAAAATTACATTTTTTGTAAACAATATATAAGAAATATTGCACAAAAGGATAAAATGTGTTAAAATCAACTCTATATAATTATGAATCCGGAGGAAAAAGATGAATAAACAGATAATGACCTGCCGTGTGGGTAAGTTTCCTCAGAAAACAAGGAAGTTTCTTACAACGGAAAACGGGCTTAAATCAAATAACATAACCGCAATGTGTTTTGACCGCAAAGGCGTTCTTTATATCGGTACCGATAAGGGCCTGTCAAAGCTTAAAGGAGATGTTTTTGAAAGCGTTGAAACAGGTGCAAAGAATGCCGCCGTTTCAAAGATATATTTTGATGCCGACAATCATATGTTTGTGGGCTGCGGAAAAAGGCTTTTTGAGTACAGCGGCAAAAAGAAGATTTCGGTTCGTGAGTTTTCTTCACCCGTTGCAGATGTTATAAAAAGCGATGACGGCGCACTCTGGGTACTTACTCAGACCGTGTTTTATAAATATGCAGACGGAGCAGAGGAAAGCGAAATATGTATGGGTGTTCCCGGTGAAGGCTGCTGCCTCTCTCTTTATAAAAACGGCAGAGTTTATATCGCCACCCGCAACAACGGAATACACGCTCTTGTCGGCAAGCGCTGGCATTGGTCTGAAATAACTGCCGAAAGCTCCGGCCTTATGAGCAACAATGTGAGCTGCCTTTACACTGACCCCGCAGGAGATATATGGATAGGCACGGATAAAGGTGTATGTGTTTATGACGATAAGAATTACTGGCTTACTCCCGATGATATAGCCGGCCTGCCCGCTCTTAAAATAAACGGTATGGCCGTTTCCGACGACGGTGATATTTATTATGCCGCCGACGGAGGACTTGTTCATCATCATGACGGCAAATTCAGCTATTACGGCTATAAACGCTGGATTCCTTCGCCCAATACCACTGCCGTTGCCGTTTCACCCGACGGAACCGTCTGCGTTGCAACGGATAAGGGCCTCAGCCTGATTGAAACCGAGTGGCTGACCCTTGAGGAAAAGGCACACCGTCTGCGTGCTCTTACGGAGACCTACAATGTGCGTAAGGACGGATATATCCTTGACCGTACTCTTGACCGTGAGGGCGTTGTTTCTCTTGACGAGGGCTTTATTCCCAACACAGACAATGACGGACTGAGAACGGGACTTTATGTTGCCGATCTTTGCTTTGAATATGCCTGCACCGGAGACAAAAAAATAAAAGCCGCGGCAAAGCGCTCACTTCTCGCAATGATAAAGCTTACCGAGGTAACGGGAATTGACGGCTTCACCGCCCGCGCCGTAAGATACCCCGATGAGCGTGAATATAAGACCGGTGCAAGAAATGAATGGCATATTATAACCGATAAGGACGGAAACGAGCTTGAATGGCTCGGTGAAACCTCATCAGATGAAATGGTGGGTCACTTCTTCTGCTATGCCAATTATTATAAGCTTGCGGCAGACGAAAAAGAAAAGGAAATGCTGAGAAAAGTCGTTTCCGGAATACTTGACCACATTATTGAGCATGATTTCCGCCTTGTTGATACCGACGGAATTCCCACCACCTGGGCAAACTGGAACCCGGATTTGCTTAATGATGACTGCAAGTGGATAAACGAAAAGGGTACAAATACTCTTCAGATCCTTACATTCCTTACCGTCGGTTACTATATGACGGGGAATGAGAAATATAAAAAGGTTTATGATATGCTGGCTTCGGATAAGCATTATGTAATGAACCTTATGCAGTACCGTATTCCCGACGGTCATCTTTGCCACATTGACGATAACCACGATTTTCTTATGATTTCACTGCTTATGGAATATACAGAGGACCCGAAGCTCCGCGCCGCCTTTGCCATGGGTCTTGATTATCACTGGCAGGACGAAAAGGTAGAGAAAAACGCATTCTATAACTTTGTTTACGGTGCCGCTACCGGAGCAAAATATAACGCCGAGGATGCCGTTGAAGAGCTGACGGATTACCCGATGGACCATGTAACATGGACTCTTTATAATTCCTGGCAGCCCAATCTCAAGTGGGATATGGCTCCCACGGAACTCGGCATGGAGCCTCAGCTTTTTGAGCCCCTTACTCCTCACGAAAGAAGAATAATCAACAACGACATTAACCGCTTCATTGCTGACAGCGGTGCCGAGGATGTGGCGAAACCTCTTTTCATCGGTTCCGATGACCCCACTGCTTACAATGTTCTGCCCTCCACCGGAAATGACAAGGGAATGGAATTCAGAACCTGTACAAACTTTACACTTCCTTACTGGTATGCAAGGTATCACGGGCTTATTGAAGAGGCCTGAAAAGAGAATAAAAACGAAAGAAAAGGATAAAATAATGAAAAGAATAATTGCTTTGACGGCTGCGGTGCTTTCGGTACTGACTTTGTTTGCTTCCTGTTCCATAAAGAAAAAGCAGATTGAGCTTGCGTCGGAAACCGTTACCACCGTTACGCAAACGCAAACCACCTCCGAACCGACAACGGCTGCACCCGTTACGGTATCGGTAAAAGCTCAGGATTGCTTTGAAGGCAGCGGATATACTCATTTCGTGTGCCCGGAAAGCGGACGGTATGTTTTTGACACTCAGAATTCCGACGGCGTTGAATGGACCGTTTATATCATTGACAGTGAGTTCCCGGGTGAAGAAAAATATATCAAGGAAAACTACTCACCCGAGCTTAAAGGCGCAGGCTCATTAAATATCGAAGCAGGGCAGTATATTTATATTCATTGCTCCGTAAACAGCCTGACCGCAAACGAGCCCAATACCGAAGCCGTATATTCCTTTACGGAAGACCTGATTTAATAATTTACGAGCGTTCCTGTTTCAATGCCTGAACAGGAACGCTCGTTTTTTGCTGTCATTTATTTGAATTTTTCATGACCCAATCCGTGAATTTATCGGCTTTGATTATCTGAGCCGTATCTGCATATTTTCCCGTAAATGTATTATTTTCAAGTGTTACGTTATCACTGTATTTTTTGAAGTGAATTCTGTTTTCTCTTGAGTCTGCATTTACTGTGTTTCCGCTGATAAGAAGACCGTTTACATTGTTTATTTCCATAATCGGAACGGTATTGTTTATAAATTCATTTGAGCTTATTTCAATGTTTGTAAAGGGCTCACAGTCGGCTTCGTGCCCGTCGATGCTTGTGCCGATTTCAATCACTGAGCCGACCTTGCTGAAACTGCATTTTTCAAAGGTATTGTTTCTGACCGCAAGATTGTCAACCCCTGTGCCCTCCTGCCATAACGAGGGAATAATATCCATGATTATTTTTATGGCCTGCATATGGGTCTTATAGAAACGGTTGTTTTCGCACAGGCCGTTTGAGGATTGAAGCAGCAGCGCACGGGCTCTGTTTTCGTGGAAATAATTGTTCCTGATAACATAATTCCCGCTGTTTACCGCTGTGTTGTAGGCTATATATCCCGACTTTACGGCCGAAGAAATATCTCTGTCAAAGGTGAGCTTTTTCACGGTCTGAGATGCATCAACACAGGTGATGACGGCTTCAAAACCCGTTTCATTAAATCCGCTGTCCTTGAATTTCAGCTTGTCTCCGGTATTCATACGAAAAGCGGAGGCATACATTTCAGCACAGTTTCCGCTGACGGATTTTATGTAACCGAGACCGTCATGAACATTAACGGCATCGTCGCCCTGACGGCTTATGTCACAGTTTTCTATGCGGAAAAAGCCGGAAGTGTTTACAATATGTATGGCATCGGCACCCAGAGAAACAAAATATTTTTCGTTTAGTGACGGGTCAACGCCGATAACGGAATTTATTATCTGAAAACGGGTGCAGTTTCCGCCGAAATAATAGCCGGCACCGCTTGAGCCGTAAAGCTTAACATTATCAAATGTGATGTCCGATGAATTGCTTCTGACCGCAAAGGTTTCTCCGCCGTAAACATAATGGCGCAGAATGTAGGTTTCATCTTTTGCAAAACCGTCAAGGCAACCGTCGTGAGTAAGACGGATGGTGTTCTCGCTGAGCTTTTCCGCTTTTTTCACGGAACCCTCGGTCATATACATATAGCATTCCTTGCATTCCCCGTTGTCACCGAAGGTGAAGCTTTCCGGGTCACACTGACTGAGAGCGGAAAAAATCATATTTTCGCAGACAGTTTCCTTAAGGAAAAATTCAAGATCAACGGTATGGGCCGATTTGTCTGTACCGGTAATGCGGACAATGTCTTCGATCGGGTCGGCTTCTCTGTTCCAATCTACGGTCAGACCGCTGATTTCAACATTGCTGCATTCTTCAACCGGAATCTGAGTGCCGGCAACGGTGAAAATAAACTCCGCTTCACTGCCGTCGATAAAAATATCTTTAAGATTATTCAGCGAGTTTCCCGCGCTTCTGAAAAAGTATGTGCCTTTTTCGATTTTCAGAACCGTTCCGGGATTAAGGCGGCAATAGTCAACGGCAGCTTTGAAAGCATTGCAGTTATCATAAGCCTCTGCGCTCATTCCGAAGTCTGCAGAGCTTACGGTTTTATAATTTTCTTTTTTGGGGCGTGAAATATAAAATACGCTGTCGTTGATGCCGCTGATTTTATCATAAGTTTTCATTTCATTTTCCTCCGGCTGAGCCTGAATATATGATTCCGGGGCTTTCGGTAAGGGGCGCGCGGGCAAAAAAGAGGTGATTATCATTGCCAGCGGCAAAAGAAGCGTTGCAATTATTTTTATAAACATATATTCCCTCCGGTTCCGTTTTAGAAAATTATATCATATAAAAGTCATAAATCAACAGATTTATATTGAAATCGGTACAGTCTGCTGATATACTTGCATTATAAAATCTCAGGAGGAAAGAAAAATGAACAATAAATATGATATAGCCGCTTTTATATGGCCGTCTTACACAGGCGATGAAGACAGAACAAGAATTTTCTGGCCCGAGGGCTACGGTGAATGGCAGACGGTAAAGGCAATGACCGACAAAAAATATGACGGCTGCCGCTGGCCCCGCAAGCCTCTTTGGGGTTATGTAAATGAAGCTGACAACAGAGTTATGGAAATGCAGATAAACTGCGCCGTTGATTACGGTGTGAATGTTTTTATCTATGACTGGTATTGGTTTGACAACAGACCTTTCCTTGAAAATTGTCTTAATGACGGTTTCCTTAAGGCAAGAAACAACACCGATATGAAGTTTTATCTTATGTGGGCTAACCATAACGCAACTCATCTTTGGGACAAGCGTAATGCCGACAACATCGGAGAGGTTATCTGGCAGGGGAGCGTTACACCCGATATTTTTGATAATATCTGTGACAGAACCATTGAGAAATATTTCAAAAAAGAAAATTATTACATGATAGACGGCTGCCCTGTTTATATGATATTTGAAATGAACAACTTCATCCGTTCTTTCGGCTCAACTCAGGCTTGCCGTGAAGGAATTGAGGCTTTCCGCAAAAAGACTGTTGAGGCAGGCTTCAAAGGCCTTCATCTCCAGTTTGTTCACTGGAGACATTCAACCTATAAATGGCTTGATGAAAACGACCCGTGCTACGGCAAGAGCGTTGAAGAGGTTTATGAATATCTCGGAGCCGATTCAATAACAAATTATAACTGGGGCGGCTCGGCAAATCTTGACGGCGATTACGAAGCAATTACCGACGAATATATGGCAAGCATTTCCGAAACCTCCGAAAAGATTAAATTCCCGTTTTATCCGAATATTACCGTCGGCTGGGATAATAATGTCAGATTCAAGGGCTTCGTTCCCGGCGTTGTCAAAAACAATACCCCCGAAGCTTTCGGCAAAGCCTGCGAAAGAGTAAAGGCATTTGCAGATGCTTCTCTTGAAAAAGGTCTTATGAAAGCTCCGCTGATTACCGTGAACAGCTGGAACGAGTGGACCGAAACAAGTTATTTACAGCCTGATGACCTCTACGGTTACGGATACCTTGAAAAAATAAAGGAAATCTTTTGAGGGCGAAGCTGTTATTCGCTGAAAGATGTGTTTTCAGACGATTTTTCCCTAATTTGTACCGCCTTTATATTGACTTTTTACAAATTTATGATAAAATATCGTGTAACATTATTTTTACCGTAAAGTACAGGCAAAATACAAAGGAGGAATTCGGTTTGAAAACAAGTCTTAAAAAAGTTTTAGCGCTTGTATGCATGCTTGCCGTTGTTATTTCATCATCCGTTTTCATGATGAATGCTTCTGCAGCAGAAAAATGCGATCATAATTGGGTATTACAGGAAACCGTTCAGCCTAAATGCTGGGCAGACGGTTATAAGCTTTATGCTTGCTCAAAATGTACGGATAAAAAGAAAGAAATGATTTATACAGACGGACACAAGTGGGAAGATTGTCAGCTTCTTGAAGAGGATGAAATGTTCCACGTTTCTTTCTGCAAAAAGTGCGGTTCCTATATGTATGAGGATCACACTTGGAATAACGAAGCAATAGGCGGAATTTGTATTTATTGCGGTTGTGAATTTACAGAGGCTCGTAAATATGTACCAGGCTGTGTTCCTCCGAATATCGTTCCCGGCAATCATTATGAGGATGAAGATGTAAATCATCCGGAAGTATGCAAGCACGAAAGCTTCCATTCCGTTGTTGTTGAAGCTACCTGCGAAGAGAGCGGATACACACTTAACCAGTGCGATAATTGTGCTTACAGCTACAAGGATAACTGGGTTCAGAAGACAGGTCACGATTGGGGCAGCTATTCACTCTATGAGTTTGATGAAATGTTCCATGTCGGCTATTGCTCAAAGTGCGGTAAAATCAAGTATGAGAAGCACGAATGGGATGTAGCGGCAAAGGGCGGCAAATGCGTTAAATGCGGCTGCGAACACAGAGCTGACCGTGTATATACCGGAAGAGCTCCCTATATTCTCAGAGATAATGTCGGTTTCTTTATGAGACTGCTTATTAAAATCGCAAAGGTTATCAGCCCCAACTGGCTGTATCCCTGGCTTATTAAGTTCACAATAGTATAATAAACAATAAATCCCGGTCAGCTGGCCGGGATTTATTTGTTTATTATATTTTATTTTTTATCAGTTCTATGAGAACCAGTATATAATGATATGCCACGGGAAGAATGAGGGCGGGGAGCATATTGAGTGTTTTGAATTTCTTTTCAAGCAGGAAATTAAGCCCTATGGCCATTATTATGGCGTAGCCCGTAAAACATACCTGATCAAGCACATCACCCTGAAGAATGCCGTCAAGGGCACCTGCCGCAAGGGTTATGCCGCCCTGGTAAAGAAGCAGGGGGATGAAAGAGAAAATAACGCCGAAGCCCATGCTTGCACCGAAAATTATGGCGGCGGTAAAGTCGAGAGCACTTTTGATGAAAAGAATTGACGGGTCGTTGTTGAGACCGTCAGTCAGCGAACCGACAATTGCCATGGCACCGACACAAAAAAGTGCCGTTCCGTTGACAAAACCTGCGGCAAATCCGCCTTTTTTCAGTCTGCTTTCAATCTTTCCGCAGAAGCGGTTGAATCTTTCGTCAAGCTTCAGAAGTTCTCCGAAAAACGTTCCGAGCACAAGGAATACCACCAGAAGCAGCTCACCGCTGCTTGAAAGCTTTCCGTCGGAAATGTTTATCATATAAGAAACGATGCCGTTTATACCGATAACGAGAACGGAGAGCCCCAGCGCCATGTTGACGCTGTTCATATAGCTTTCCTTTATGCCTTTTTTGAAAAGACAGCCTATGGCTCCGCCTGCCGCTACCGCAACGCAGTTTACAAGTGTTCCGGTCATGGCTTATGGCTCCTCATATTCATCGGTATTGTCGTAAATTTCTTCTTCGCTTCTTGTGGGTAAAAGTCCTCCGGACTCCATTTTGCTTGAAACCTCTTCGCTTCGGCTGCTGATTTCTTCCTGTGCTTTTGTCAGCAGCTCACGGAAGCTTGTGGAGGATGTGGCGTCGTTGTTGCGGTCCTCCGTTGTCCAGTTGGTGAAAGGCCGCCATTTGGTTGAGGTCGTATAATCGTCTTCGTTGTAACTTCCGCCGTAGGAATAATAGCTTGTGGATTCATCATAGTTTTCTCGCTCACCCCTTACAAGGTTAAGTGCGGAAACATGATTATCGGAAATTTCAATATTTGTGTTGCCGAAAAGTGCAAGCTGAACTTCTCTTGCGGCCTTGATGTAGTCAACAATCCATACATCAAGATATCCGGTGTAGGTCTTGAAGCCTCTGACGCCCTCGCGGAATTCATCACTCGGCTCATACATACCGACTATTTCATATTTGAGCCAGCCTTCCGTAAGTGCCTGTTTACCGAGAGAAAGAATTTCGGATGATTTGTAGTTTGTGGTAACATAGGGAAGGAAGGTTTCAATAGCCTTGTTAAGGTCACTTATAGAGGAAGCCTTAACATTCTGAATTACGGAAGCAATAACGTTTCTCTGTCTGCGTGTTCTTTCGATTTCGCTGTCAAGCTTTCTTATTCTTGCGTATATAAGAGCACGCTCGCCGTTGAGCGTAACCTTGTCGCCGCTTTCAAAGCCCTTGACCCTTGTGGTGCGGTTCATAAAGCTTGCTTCACTGTCGGTAACGGGAACGGTTACACCGCCGAGAATATCAATAACCTTTTTGAAGGACTTGAAGTCAATGGAAACATAGTGGTCAATCTTTATTTTATAATTGTCGGAAAGAACCTCCATTGTTTTGGAAGCACCGGCCCAGCTGTATGTATGATTTGTTTTGTCAAATCTTTCCTGACCGTTTATGACCATATAGGTATAGGAGTCTCTGAGGAAGGAGCAAAGAGTGATTTTCTTTGTCTTTCTGTTTACAGAGGCAAGAATCATGGAGTCGGAGCGATGAGAACCGTCATCATTGTCTTCACCGATAAGAAGAACATTGATAACATTTTTGCTGTAAAGCTTTTCGCCGCCGTTGGTTGCCCAGGATTTTATGAGGTCTTTAATTGAATCCGCACTTGAAATGTCGGACATGGTGGCAAAATTGAAATCATCCTCAAGGTCGTCCTCTTCCTGAGCAAATGTGGCATCGGGATTGCCTATTTTACCGTCACTGTAATTGATGAGGGTAAGCATATTGCGCACATAAGCACCGCAGATTGCCGCAACCACAAGAACAGCACAGATAAGCACACTCAGCAGTGCTTTCAGGTTTCTCTTGCGGTTACGCAAAAAGAAAGTTTTAACTTTACCCCAGTTGTAGCTCGCTTTTTCTTTGAAGCCGGAAGGCGAGCTGTTGCTGGAGACATCTTCATATTTGGCCATTGCCGTGCCTCCGATCATATATGAAAGAGTTATTCACCTTATAAAACCACTGTATTATACCACATTATTTTATAAAAGTTAATATAAAATATTACGGATATTTTGAAAACTTTTTGTAAATAAACGGCGGCTTTTTAGGCAATGTTACGATTTTTGAT